>JAXDQG010000163.1:0-16033 GCA_034667945.1 Acidimicrobiia bacterium
CTGCACGTCGTCAGCTTACCCCGTTCGGGCCTCCTCCCGATCCTGTCTCGCCACCGAACGGCGGGTGATACATGCCAACCAGCTCTCAGCTGGCTTTTCGTCCCAGGCGAGCACAAAGCGGCACCCAAAGCACACCCACAGCGTCCCTGAGCTGGCCTCCCGTGGGTGAGTTGGGATGGGACCGGTAGCAACCACTCGGACACGGAATGCTGGGCCTCTCGCGTTAATAGGGCTACACGTACGGACCGCTCACGCCACCATTTCGAACGGTGACAGGTGGATCGGCTCCTAGAAACCGACACGACGAGGGCCTCTTGCACACCCTGTCGGCGCAGCTGGGGCTCGCTCGTGTCGGTGACCTGCTGAGCGCCCGTCGTATCCGCTCGAGCTCCCCTCGGCTGCAATCCCCTGCTGGACAGCGGTGAGGGTTGGGCGAGGTGGGACCGGGTCTTGATCGGCGCCCCGTGGGCACATATCGGAGACCTGCGCCTGGTTGAGCAGGGTGCCGAACCGATAGCAAGGCGAACGGAGCCGTCATGGACATGCACGGGTTCATCACGACGGTCGAGCGCGTGGGTGACATCCGCGGCGATCAGGAAGCTGAACGGGTTGCCTGTGTGACCTTGGAAGCGCTCAGCCGACGCATCTCGGTCGGCGAGGCCAGAGAGCTTGCGGCCAGGCTGCCGGAGGGCTTGCGGTCCTGCATACGGCCCGTCGATCCGCAGGAGAAGTTCCACTTCGACGAGTTCCTGCGACGCATCGCCGAGCCGCTCGGCCTCGACCGCTCCGTTGCCGAGAGGGAGGCTCGTGCGGTCCTGGCGGCCATCTTCCGGGCAGTAGGGCCCGACGAGTTCGCCGACATGCGGTCGGAGCTGCCGAAGGACTTCGGGCCGCTTCTCGACGAGGCCGTCGCCACTGCAGCGCCAGACGGGCAACGTTCGCCGGCCGGGATGTCGTGCGACGAGTTCTTGTCTCGAGTCGAGGAGCGCACCCTTCTCCAACGAACCGAGGCCCGTCGCGCCGTGGAAGCCGTCCTGGAGACGCTGGCGTACCGGATCACCGGCCGGGCCATCGACCAGATCGAGCAACTGCTGCCGCCCGAGCTGTGGCCGGCGTTGGAGCGGGGGCGGATGCGAAGCGGGGGCAAGGCCGTGCCACTCGGTGTCGAGGAGTTCGTCCGGCAGGTGCAGAAGCTGGTAGGTGAGCACATCGCGCGTGACGAGGCGCTGCGCTACGCCCGTGCGGTCATGCAGACCCTTCGTGAGGCCATCGGCGATGGCGCCTTCCGCGAGCTGATCAACGATCTGCCCGACCAGTACATGCTCCTCGTCCCTCATGGTTGGGACGACGCTCCGGTGACGAACGTGGCACACCAGTTGACCGTCGATCTCACGAGCTTCCTGGCCACGGTGCAGCGGGTCGGCGAGCTACGCGACCCGGAGCTCGCCGAGCGGGCGGCTTGCCAAGTCCTTCGCTCTCTGGCCCGTCGTATCTCGGTAGGCGAGGCTGGCGACCTGGCCGAGCGCCTGCCGGACGAGCTCCGTCCCTGCATCGAACCCGACGGTCCTCGAGAGACGTTCGGTGTCGAAGGCCTCGTGCGCGCGGTGGCCGACGAGTTGGCCTTGGACCGGGTTGCGGCCGAGAAGGCGGTCTGCGGTGTGCTGGCCGCGCTCTTCACGGTGTCCGGACCGGACGAGTTCGCGGATCTCCGATCCGAGCTTCCCAACGATTTCGAGCCGCTCCTCGACCGGGCGGCCGTGGAGGCACCAGGCCCGAATCCACAGCCACCCGAGAGCGCGCCGGGGATGTCCTACGAGGAGTTTTTGGCTGAGATCGCGGTGCGCGGCGCGCGTGAGCGGGACATCGCCCGCCAAGCGGCCGACGCTGTGTTGGAGGTACTGGCCATGCGCATCACCGGGGGCCAACTCGACGACATTGCGCCCTTGCTGCCTCGGGAGTTTCGGCCCGCCCTCGAACGGGGCCGGGCGCGCGGTGGCGGGCGAGCCCGCCCGCTGTCGTTGGAGGAGTTCTTGCGGGAGGTCCAGAGGCTGGAGGGCGTCACCCGGGATATCGCCTTCCGGCACGCCCGAGCGGTCTTCCTCACGCTTCGCCAGGCCCTTGGCGAGAAGGAGTTCCACGACACCATGGCCCAGCTGCCTACGGAGTATCACCAGCTTCTACGGCCCGAGTGAGCGAATGAGGCGCCACGGGCCCAGCAACAAACGCGGGCAGGGACGGCTGCCCGAATCTAATGTTGGTGCTTTGGGGAAGGCCCGACGTCGCCGGGTGCGCCCGCCCCAGCCGAACGCATGTAATTGGATTGGGGGGCTCATGCGTAGGGATATGGAATTCGATGCCGAAGGCACCGTTCTCAGGGGTTGGCTGTACACGCCGGATGGCACCAATGGGCCATCGCCGACGATCGTCATGTCGCACGGATTCTCCGCGGTCAAGGAGAACTATTTGGACCGCTTCGGCGAGATGTTCGCCAACCGGGGTCTGGCCTCGCTGATATTCGACAACCGCAATTTCGGTGCCAGCGACGGCGAGCCGCGGCAGGAGATCGATCCGTGGGCGCAGGTGCGTGATTATCGCCACGCCATCACCTACGCCTCGACGCTGCCAGAGGTGATCGCCGGCGCCATCGGCGTGTGGGGCTCGAGCTATTCCGGTGGGCACGTCCTCGTCGTGGGCGCAATCGATCGCCGGGTTCGCTGTGTTGTCTCGCAGGTTCCCCTGATCTCGGGCTGGCGGAACGTACTCCGCCTGGTACGGGCGGACATGGTGGCCATGTATCGGGCGCAGTTCGACGCCGACCGGGCTGCCCGCTTTGAGGGCAAGGAGCCGGCCATGGTGCCCGTCGTAGCCGAGGGCATGTTCGACCCGTGCGCCCTGCCCACCCCGGATTCCTGGGCGTGGTTCACGGAGGCCGGCCGAACGGTCGCTCCGGCATGGCGCAACGAGGTCACGCTTCGTAGCGTCGAGATGCTGACCGAGTACGAACCGGGTGTATACATCGACCGCATCAGTCCCACACCCTTGCTGATGGTGGTGGCCGCCGGCGACCACCTGACCGTCGCCGATGAGGCTCTGGCAGCCTTCAATCAGGCACGAGAGCCCAAGAGACTCGAACTGCTCGGCGGCGGTCATTTCGACGCATATGTCGAGAACTTCGATCGTGCTTCCAGCGCTGCGGCGGACTGGTTCGTCACGCACCTCACGTGAACCGCCCAGTCACCACGTGATCGGGGGATGTGCCGACCGGCCCCCGATGCGAGGCTCTCGTGATCCGCTGCCATCTTTGGCGCTTCAGGCGTCGCGGTCAGTGGCTCACTCGTCGGAGGATCTGTATGCGAAGCCTCGCTGCGGCCGAGGTCGTGTCGGTCAACAACGGCTGGGAGAAGGCGCCGCGGCGTTCCACCCGGTCGGGCCGGGTGGCGGTTGTCGCCGTGTTGGTCGGCGCCTCGCTTGCAGCCGGGTGCACCTCGTCGAACTCGTCGTCGAAATCGGCTGAATCGACGCCGCCCTCGAGCCAAGCGAAGACGCAAACGGCGGCGGCGCCAGCAGACGGAAACAGCGACGTAGTGACCGAGCTTCAGGGACGCTTCGAGTCGTTGATCAGAGACACGCTGCCGAGCGTCGTGCTGATCACCAACGCATCGGGCTTGGGGTCCGGCGTCATCTATGACAATCAGGGCAACATCGTGACCAACGCGCATGTGGTGGGGAAGGACACCACCTTCAAAGTCACGCTGTCGACCGGCCCGCAGACTCTGGATGCAAAGCTGGTGGGCGCCTTTGTCCCCAATGATCTCGCGGTCATCAAGTTACAGAATCCGCCCTCGGGCCTGAAGGTCGCCAAGTATGGCGATTCGTCAAAGCTGCAGGTCGGCGACCTCGTCTTCGCCATGGGCAACCCGCTGGGGCTGTCCAGCAGCGTCACCGAGGGGATCGTGTCCGCCTTGGGCCGCACGGTGGAGGAACCTCCGACCGATGGGTCGCCGGCCGTCATCCCAAGTGCCATCCAGACGAGCGCGCCGATCAACCCGGGCAACAGCGGCGGAGCGCTGGTGAACCTGGCGGGCGAGGTTGTTGGTGTTCCCACCCTTGCTGCGCTGGATCCCGGCTCGGCCGGCAGCGGCGGCGCTCCTGCGCCGGGGATCGGCTTTGCCATTCCAAGCAACACGGCTAAGAACATCGCCGATCAGCTGATCAAAGACGGCAAGGTCACCAACTCGGGACGCGCTTCCCTGGGGGTCGGAGTGCTGTCCGTTTCCGACCAATCGGGCGGGGGAGCCGGCGCGGGCATCGTGCAAGTGCTGCCAGGTGGACCAGCGGACAAGGCCGGCTTGAAGGTGGGTGACATCATCGTCGCCATCGATGACAAGAAGGTCACGAGCGCCAACGTGCTGATGGACATGCTCGCCCAGATGAAGCCTGGCCAGCAGGTGAATGTGACGGTCATCGGGGCTGCCGGCAAGACACGAACCGTGTCCGTAACGCTGGGCGAATTGCCCGGCTGAGGCGCTCCTCGTCCTACAGCGCGGGCCACTGTTAGCCATACACGACGACCCGCCAGAAGCCTTCACCTCACGAGTTCACCTTCACGTAACGAGAATTCGCCGAAACGGAACTGGTCCACAACCGAGCGGAATCCCGGCACTACCTTCTGGCCCCGTGTTCCTGCTAGTCGCACCGGTCCTCCTCACACTGGTGCTGGTGTGGGTGTTGGCCACGGGCCGGGAGGCTTGGGCGATCGCCGGCATCATCCTCGGCCTCGGAGCGCTCCTGCTTCAGTTGGGATGGGATCCGGTGCAACTCCGGCCCGATTCGCAGGAGCCGCTCGCCCACGTGGTCCGGCAGTAGCTCCGAGGGTGCGCCAATGCCGGCGGTTGTGCGCTGCGCCCCGGCTGGCAGTCGCCTGCGGACTTGCGGTCGCCGCCCCAGGATGGCTGAGCTGCATGAGACCACCGGGGGATAGAACGGGAGGGGCCGTGAAGGTTGACCTGATCGCAGCCGGCACACGGATGTCCGAAGCGAAGGACCTGGCACGAGACATCAAGGCGGGCGGTTGGAGTGGCATCGCCTTCGCGGAGGGTGGGCGCACCGCATACCTGTCGTGCGGGGTCGCAGCCGTCGAGGTTCCGGACCTGGACTACACCACCGCAGTGGCGCTGGCGTTCCCGCGCAGCCCCATGACCACGGCGGGTATCGCCTGGGAGTTGGCAGAGGTCACCGGCGGACGGTTCACGCTGGGACTCGGCAGCCAGGTCCGGGCCCACATCGAGCGTCGCTACTCGTCGGTGTTCGACCCGCCCGGTCCCCGCCTGCGTGAGTACGTGCTCGCCCTGCGGGCCATCTTCCGGGCCTTCGCCGGAAAGGAGAAGTTGGACTTCCGGGGCGAGTACTACACGTTCACGCTGTTCAACAACCAGTGGGCGCCCGGGCGCATGGCACACCCGGACATCCCGATCTTCATCTCGGCGGTGGGCCCATGGATGCTTCGCATGGCCGGCGAGGTCTGCGACGGCATCCACATCCACCCCTTCCACTCCCGCAGCTACCTCGATGCGGTCGTCCTGCCCAAGGTTGCGGAAGGCGCGGCCCGCGCCGGCCGTGACGTGGCCGAGGTGAATCTGGACGTGCCGGTGATGACGGTGGTCGGCGACACCGCCGAGGACCGGGCAAAGGTGATGCCCCGAGCCCGTCAGCAGCTGGCTTTCTACGGTTCGACCAAGAACTATGCCGGGGTCCTCGAGCACCACGGCTACGGCGATCTGTCGCCTCGGCTCAACGAGCGGCTCAAGGCCGGAGACCCGGACGGCATGAATGATCTCATCACCGACGAGATGGTCGAGCAGTACTGCGTCGTGTCGAGCTGGGACGAGCTGTCCGATCGTCTGATCGAGCGGTATGGCGACCTGGCCACGAGGCTGACCGTCTACTTCGCCTTCGCCGACTGGCGCCGCGACCGGTCACAGCTCGACCGCTGGTCCGAGGTGGCCCGGGACGTCATCGCCCGCGGCGGCGGCTGAGAGATCACGCGGCGGCTGAGAGAGCGCGGCGGCTGAGAGATCGCGCGGCGGCTGAGAGATCCGCAGCCGCTGAGAGATCCGCAGCCGCTGCGGAAGAAGCCCCCGCGAACGCGGGTTCCCTGCCCCGCCCTGGCTACAACGGCGCCAGGGCGGGAACGAACAGGCGATGGGGCAGCGGCGACCACCCAGCGCGCATGGGGAGCCGAGCGTCGAGGCGACCCGGATGCGCAGCGCCAGCACAGAGGATCCGGTGCCGAGGGGATGGGAGGACCCGGCCGGAGGCGGGAGCGCGGGTAACGGGGACGCCTTGCCGCGCCACCCGAGAGTCCGCATCGCGGGCATCCCGCTGCACATCCACTGGTCCTGGCTGTTGCTGGCGACGCTCTTCGTCTGGACGCTCTCCACCGATCTGTTTCCCGCCACCTACCCCTCGCTGAGCGGCTCGAGCTACGTGGCGATGGCCTCCGTGGCCACGCTGCTGCTGCTCGGCTCGGTCCTGGTGCACGAGGTGGCGCACACCGTCGTTGCCCTGCGCGCCGGGATGCGCATCGAAGGCATCACCTTGTGGCTCTTCGGCGGCGTTGCCCGCTTCCTCGGCAACTATCCCTCGCCTGGTGTCGAGCTGCGTGTGGCGGCGGCCGGCCCGCTCGTGTCCGGTCTTCTGGCCGCGCTGTTCACGGTCGTCGCCATGGCCAGCCGGCAGTTCGACTTCCCCGTGGGTGTCCGGGCGGTAACCGATTACCTGGGCCGGACCAATGCGCTGCTGTTCGTGTTCAACCTCGTGCCGGCGGCCCCGCTCGACGGCGGGCGGCTGCTGCACGCGCTGCTGTGGCGGGCACGTGGCGACCTTCCCTCGGCGACGCTCTCCAGCGCTCGGGTGGGCCAACTGCTGGGCGCGCTGCTGGCTGCCGTCGGACTGCTGGGACTGCTCGGTGGGCCCGGACTCGGGGGGCTGTGGTTCGTCTTCCTGGGCTTGTTCATCTACCAGGCGGCGCAGGCCGAATACGCCTGGGGGCTCAGCCAGCAAGCCGTGACCCTGCGCGTCGGCGACGTCATGACGCCCTCGCCGGCGGTCACCACGCCGGATGAACCGCTCGATCGACTGTTGCTGCGGGCCCGGCGCGAGCGCCGTGACTTCTATCCGGTGGTGCGCGACGGACGCCTGGTCGGCGCGGTCTCGGTCCCGGAGATCGTGGGCCGGATGCGCCGTCACGCCGAAGCACGGGTGGCCGACGTCATGGTTCCCGCCACATCGATCGTTCAGGCAAAGCCATGGGCGAACCTCGCCGATGTCATGCCGACGCTCAGCCAGAGCTCACCACGCGCCGTGGTGATCGACGACGAGCACCGAGTCATCGGCGTGTTGTCGACCAGCGATGTCTCGAGGGCGCTCGAGCGGGCCGCCCGCGGGCGGGCACGACGGGGTCGCTTCGCGAGCGGGGTGGTGCTCACCGGTGCAGTGGTGCTGGTGGCGCTGGCAGTCGGCACCCTGTACCACCCGCCCTATGTGGTGATCGAGCCGGGCGACGCCTGGGACATCACCGGCGACATCTCGATCAACGGCGTGCCCGTCCAGCAGCCGAATGGGCGCTATCTGGCGACCTCCGTCCGGCTCGTGCAACCCAACGCCGTCGGCTTGCTGCTGGCGACCCTGCAATCGGACCGCGAGATCGTGACGGTCGACAGGGTGATCCCTCGCGGCGTCAAGCCGGCTGACTACGAGCGCGAGCAGGCGCAGGTCTTCGACGAGAGCCGGATGCTGGCGGCGGCGGCTGCGGCCAGGGCAAACGGGATGCCGGCCACCGTGACCGGGACCGGCGCGCGGGTGGAGCAGGTGACCCGCGGCTCCCCGGCCTCGAACGTCCTGAGGGTGGGCGACGTGATCGTGTCCATCGACGGCGCGCCGGTGCACGGTCCGGCGGATGTCGGCCGTGTGCTCGGCACCAAGCCCAGCGGGACGCCGTTCGCCGTCACCGTCGAGCGCAACGGTCAGCGGCTCGACGTCACCGTGGTGACGGCCAGCTTGCCGGACGTGGCGGGCAAGGTCGGGATCGGGGTCGTGTTGAGCACCCGGGGCTTCGACGTGCAGTTGCCCTTCCAGATCACGTTCCGTCAGCTGCCGGTCGGCGGTCCGTCTGCGGGCCTGGCGTATGCGCTGGCCATCACCGACCTGCTGGACACCTCGGACGACGCCCAGGGTCGGGTCGTGGCTGCTACGGGGACGATCGATCCGGATGGCACGGTCGGTGATGTCGGTGGTGTGAAGGAAAAAGCTGTCGCCGTCCAGCGCGCCAGGGCGCGCTTGTTCTTCGTGCCCGTTGACGAGCAGGAGCAGGCACGTCGCGAGGGTCTCGACGTGCGGGGCGTGACGTCCTTGGACCAGGCGGTCGGGGTACTGCGGACCGGCATGGCGTGAAGGAGTGTGGATGATGGCAGACCAGTCGACTCCTGATCGAGCGCAGGGCGGTCGCGGCAGCGGAACGTCCTCCGGTCCATCGACCCCGCCGCCGTGGCGCGAGGAAGGCACCCGTGTGGACAACGATCGGCAAGGGGGTAGCCCGACATCGCGACCCCCTTCGCGCTGGCGTCCGCAGCGTTGGTTCTGGCCTGCTCTGCTCGGCCTGCTGGTGCTCAACTGGGTGATCGGCTCGGCCGTCCTGGCTCCGACCAAGCGACTCAGCCTGCCGTACACCACCTTCACGGCCGAGCTGGACCGAGCCAACATTGCCGAGGTGTCCTCGAAGGGCGACACCATCCAGGGGACCCTCAAACAGCCGATCACCTACCCGCCACCGCCGGCCGACGGCAAGACCTCCAAGCTGTTCCAAACGCAGCGACCGTCCTACGCCAACGACGACATCCTCAGTGAGATGAAGGCCCAGGGCGTGGTGGTCAACGCCAAGCCCGTCACCGAGCCGCCGAGCTGGTGGCAGACGCTGCTCTTCAGCTTCGGCCCGACGATTCTCCTCGTGGTGCTGTTCGTGATGCTCATGCGACGCGCCGGAGGTGGCATCGGCGGCTTCGGGAAGTCCAAGGCCAAGCTCTACGAGCCCGACCGTACCCGGACGACGTTCGCCGATGTGGCCGGTATCGACGACGCCAAGGAGCAGTTGGCCGAGGTCGTCGACTACCTGCGCAATCCCGGTCGCTACCAGCGGCTGGGTGCATCGATACCCAAGGGCGTCCTGCTCACCGGTCCGCCCGGTACCGGCAAGACCTTGCTGGCCCGGGCCGTGGCCGGCGAGGCCGGCGCGCCCTTCTTCTCGATCGCGGCGTCGGAGTTCATCGAGATGATCGTCGGCGTCGGCGCCAGCCGGGTGCGCGACCTGTTCGAGACGGCCAAGAAGAACGCGCCGGCCATCATCTTCATCGACGAGCTCGACGCCATCGGCCGGGCGCGGGGTGGCGCGATGAGCTTCGGCGGCCATGACGAACGCGAGCAGACGCTCAACCAGATCCTCACCGAGATGGACGGGTTCACGGGCAACGAGGGTGTGATCGTCATCGCCGCCACCAACCGACCGGAGATCCTGGACCCGGCGCTGCTCCGCCCCGGTCGGTTCGACCGACATGTCGTGGTCAACCCGCCCGATGCCGCCGGCCGGGCGGCCATCTTGCGGGTCCACACCCGCAACGTGCCCCTGGCCTCGGACGTGCGCCTCGAGGACATCGCGGCCCGTACGCCGGGGATGGTGGGGGCCGATCTGCGAGCGCTGGTCAACGAGGCTGCCCTGCTCGCCGCCCGCCGGGGTCGCGACCGGGTGACCTCGGAGGACTTCTCGGATGCACTCGAGCGCATCCTGCTCGGGGCCGAGCGGCACATCCTGCTGTCCGACGAGGAACGCTCCCGCACCGCCTACCACGAGGCCGGCCACGCGCTACTCGGGATGTTGCAGCCGGGCGCCGACCCTGTCCGCAAGGTGTCGATCATTCCCCGTGGCCGGGCGCTGGGGGTCACCTTCCAGGCGCCCGCGACCGACCGCTACGGCTACGACACCGGGTACCTGCGGGGCAGGATCATCGGGGCCCTGGGTGGCCGCGCCGCCGAAGAGCTGGTCTTCCACGACATGACCACCGGTGCCGAGTCCGACCTGGACATGATCTCGAACATCGCCCGGCAGATGGTCGGGCGCTGGGGCATGTCCGACGCCATCGGCCCCGTCAGTGTGCTACCCGATCCCCGCGACGAACGAATGATGTTGCCCGGCGCAGGCGGCCCTTCCGAGCAGACCCGACAGCTCGTTGACTCCGAGGTTCGGCGAATCGTCGAGGACTGCCACCACCACGCCATCACGATCCTGGCCGAGCACCGCGATCAGCTCGATGCTCTGGCACACGCCCTGCTCGAGCGCGAGACGCTGGACGAGGACGAGGCCTACCGCGTCGCCAGTGTCCCGCATGAGAAGGTCTCGCGAGACTCCGCCGCCGCTGGGCAAACGGTCAACGTACGCTCGGCAGTTGATGCGCGGGCGAAAAGGTGGTCCTGACGACCTGAACCGGCGCCACGAACGTCCGACCGCCCGTCTCGCTCGCTTGGCGGGGCCGGCTTTCGTAGCCGGCGCCTCGGACAACGATCCGACGACGGTGGGCGCGGTATCGGCGATCGGCGCATTTCGACTGGCGCCGTGGTCTCTCGACTCGCCTCGGTGAGGCACCGCGGCTCTACCTGGTGTTGATGTCGTCGGTGCTGCTCGGAGCCCGGGGGCGGCTGGACACCCCGGATCGGTGAGTAGCTCGGAACAGCCGCGGTAGGTTTCGCCCCCGTGGGAGAAACCGTGGAGTTCAAGAGCAACGGCAGCACCGCTTTGGGGTATTTGGCGACGCCCAGCAGCGGTTCGGGTCCCGGGGTGATCGTCATCCAGGAGTGGTGGGGTCTGAACGACCAGATCAGGCGGACCGCCGACCGATTCGCCAGCGAGGGCTTCGTCGCTCTCGCACCCGATCTGTACCACGGCGAGCTTGCCGGCCACGACGAGATGGACAAGGCCGGTCATCTGATGTCCACGATGCCGCCGGACCGAGCGGCCCGGGACATGAGCGGTGCTGTCGACTACCTGGTGTCGCGCTCCGAGACGACGGGCCAGGGTGTCGGAGTGGTCGGGTTCTGCATGGGCGGCATGCTCGCCTTCAGCCTGGCTGCACTGCGACCCGACAAGGTGCGCGCCGCCGTGCCTTTCTACGGATTCCCCCAGGGCGATGACGAACCGGAATGGTCCGGGTGCGCGGCCTCGATTTGGGGCCACATGTCCAACCCGGACGACTACTTCACGCCAGAGGCTGCCAAGGCGCTCGAAGCCAAGCTGCAGGGCATGGGCAAGGACGTCACCATCGACATCCACAACGCGGGACATGCCTTCATGAACGAAGAGAATCCCATGGGCACCTACGACGAACGGCTTGCCATCGAGCTGTGGCCCAAGGTCGTGGGTTTCCTCCACGAGAAACTGGGCTGAAGGCGCGCTCTGAGCGGGAGCCCTTGTGAGCGGGAGCCCCTGTCAGCGGGAGCCCAGAGTCGCATCCTCTTCCGACGTTGCCGGCGCCACCGTTGCCGGCGCGGTCCTCGTCCGCGCGATCGTGGCCGACGCGCTCGGGACCGGTGCACCCGGGACCACCGCCCGGCCGCTGATCGGACTGGCTGGAGGCCTGCATCTCAGGTCCCCGGCGTGATCGAGCGCGGCATCGACGTCGAGCGGTCGCGCCAGCAGGTAGCCCTGGGCGATGTCGCAGCCCATCGCCCGCAGCACGGCGAGCTGCTCCTCGGTTTCGACCCCCTCGGCGATGGCCAGCATGCCGAGTGCGTGGGCCATGGCGATAGTTGCAGCCACCAGCGCTCGCATGTCGTCGTCCTGGTCCACGCGGCTGACGAAGCTGCCGTCGATCTTCAGCGCGTCCCAGGGGTGCTGCGAGATACGGGCCAGTGACGAATAGCCGGTGCCGAAGTCGTCGACGGCGATGCGAACGCCGCGTCGGCGGAGCTCGCCCAGGGTCTTGGTCACGGAATCCGGGTCACCCAGCCCGGTCTCGGTGACTTCGACCAGCAACGAGTCGGCCGGGGCGCCGTGCGCATCGAGTGCACCGAGCACCGAGGCCACCACGTTGGGGTCGGCCAGCTGCACGGGCGACAGGTTGACGCCAACCGTGGGCCGCCAGCCCAACGCCTTCTCCCAGCGCTCCTGATGCGTGAGCACTTCCTCCAGCACCGCCGCGAACAGGTCGCCGACCACGCCACTCGTTTCGGCGAGCGGCACGAAGCGGTCGGGCGTGATGACACCCTCGGTCGGGTGGCGCCAACGCACCAGCGCCTCGAAGCCGAAGAGCGATCCGGTGATGAGATCGATTTCCGGTTGGTAAACGCAGAAGAGCTCGCCGCTGGTGATGCCGTGACGCAGGTCGGCCTCCAGTCGGAGGGTCTCGAGCGCTTCTGCCCGGTAGCGGTCGTCGAAGCGTTCGGCACGCCGCCGGCCGGCTGATTTCGCCTGGTACATGGCGGTGTCTGCGTCCCGCAGGAGATCTTCGGGGCGAATGGCGACGTCGTCGGTGGTGCGGACGCCGATCGACATCGAAGGGAAGAGCTCGGTGCCGTCGGGAAGCTCGAGCGGTTCGGTCAGGGCCTCGGCCAGACGCTCGGCGAGCTGGTCGGCCGTCAGCTCGTCCGGTACGGCCAGCACGACGACGAACTCGTCCCCTCCCAGGCGAGCCACCATGTCTTCCTCACGCACAGCGGCGCGCAGCCGTCTGGCGATCTCGATCAGCAGGCGATCACCCACGTCATGGCCGAAGCTGTCGTTGACCAGCTTGAAATGATCGAGGTCGCAGAACAGCACGGCCAGTCGACCGCCGTCGGCCGGTAGCGAGGCCAGGGCATCGCTGACCTCCTCCAGCAGCGACGCCCGGTTGGCAAGACCGGTGAGGTCGTCGCGACCGGCCCGGCGGACCAGGTGGTGCAGCGGACCGGCGGCCCGCATCGCGGTGAGGAGGACGACGGCCACGCTGGCGACGTTGAGCACCCAGCGCGGCTGCGGATCCCACACGACCGCAGCCACGGGACAGCCCAGGCAGGCCCCGACGAGCCAGATCAACCGACCAGCGGGGAGCACGGAGTGCTGGGCGCGATGGCGGCGCGCCGCAGTCATCGACGGGTGCAGTCCGGCGCTGCCGACGAGCAGGCTGGCGATGATCCAGCCGACGTCGTCGAGGCTGCTCAGGTGGCTGGTCCCCTTCAGGCTGGCCACGGCGAAGTAGCCGTCGGACACCAGCCATGCAGCCATGCCGGCCAAGAGCAGTCGGGTGGACGTGCTTCGGCGGGCGCTACCGAACACCAGGCGGAGGGCTCCAGCCATGAGCACCAGCGACGCCGTCGGATAGGCGAGCGCGGTGACGGTGCCCACACCGCGGGCGGCGTCCATTGCCAGGGGAATGAAGACGAAGACGGACAGGACGGCGGTCGCAGGGAGCGCGGTGATCGCCGCGTCGATCAGGGTGCCGCGGCCCGCTCCGCGATCACGGGCCAGTTCGACGAGGGCAGCTGCGAAGAGCAGGTAGCCGCCGAGGAACACCGGGTCGGCCACCGAAGGAAAGGGGGCCGCGCCCGAGACCAGCCCGTAGATCCGGTAGACCACATCGGCGCTGAAGATGAGGGAGAGGGCTGTGGCGGCCATCAGCCAACCGCGGGTGTTCTGCGGACGATGTCGCCGGACGCCCACGATCACCGCAGCGGCAGACGAGAGGGTCACCGGGCCGGTGAGCCACTTCAGGTGCGGGCCGGTCGGCGCGATGATGAACAGCAGACTGACCGTAAGGCCAATGCCGAGATATGCAAGCCAGAGGCGGTCGGTGGCGCGCCCGCCGGCGTCGCCGATGCGTCCGCTATATCCACGGCTGTGCCGCCCGCCTTTGTTCAGCTGCACCCATGGCTCGTCGGCCGCTGAGGTCCCTCGCTTGAGCCGTTCGAGGCTTCGCGACAGTGTTTCCGGGGGTGTAACGGCGTCTGATTTGCTCGTCCGCGCCGCCGCTTCTCCTCAGCCTTAGTTGCTATTTCTGTTGGCCAGTGAAGAAAAAATCGTCAAAGGCATCTGACCACGCTGGTCGTCGGTCGTCGTTCCATCGATTCGGCGTCGATTCGCCGACACGCCGAATTCGGCGAATCGCAAGGCTGACTTCATCTCCAAAGCTTCGACCGGCGCTCACGCAAGGAGGCAATTGAGACGCTAGACGTGGTGAACCGCCTGCCTCACGAGCGCGCCCCCTACGCCAGCCGGTCGTCAGTCGGCCGGTGTGGCCGCGACGAGCAGCTCGTCGGCATCCACGCCCTCGGGAGCCGGCCAGATACCCAGGCGCAGCCCCACCATCGCCTGCTCCCAGGGCAGCGGCCAGGGGTTGGGCAGGCACCCCCAGAGATGTCGGAACTGCTGCTGGTCGACTGGGGCGGGCTCGCCCGCCCCGCCGCAGGTGAAGTGGTCCTGGCCGAGCCAATGCCCCGTCTCGTGGTTGATCTCCTGCGCCCGAAAGGCGTCGAGGGGAAAGGGATCGCCCAGCGCCCCATCCATCCAGCGGACGTCGTTGATCAGGACGTCATTGCCGGCTGTGCAACTGGCGTCTGGCTCGCCCGTCATCCCGTTGACGCATGCCTCGGAGTAGTCGGCGATCGTGCCGGCCGCGGCGACGACCAGCGTGAAGTCCGCAGAATCGCTCGACGAGACCCGCTCGAAGCGGATCGCACCGCCCAGCGACCAGCCCCGCGGGCTGCCATAGGCCTCCGCCGCCACCGCCGCGACGTCCTCGGGATCCACCCGCGGGTCGCCCGACGTCGTTACCGCGTACGTCAACAACAGCGGTTCCACCTCAGCGCGAGCTGCGCCGGCGGCCGCGACCAGGTCCAGTTGGTCTCGCACGTCCTGCGGCGGGAACACCTGGCTCGGGTCGGCCGCGACCGGGCCCATCATGGTGGCCGGCCCGATACCTGCAGGCGAGCCGGCCTTGTACGGGAGAGCCTGGGCTGCAGGGCCCCGAGCTGGTGGGGCGTCGTGTGCCAACGCTGGCGCATGCTGTGGCGCGCTCGTTGAGCAGCTGACAAGAACCGTGGTCGCCAAGGCCAACGCTCCAACCAGACGCACCGGACGTTCACCGCCGGGACGCTTGCGCAGCCGCCCGGAGCTGGTCCGCCGACGCTCCGGCGCAGCCCGCCCAACTTCTCGGGCGGGCGCTCGGAATCCCATCGACGGCGCACCGTATCCCCCCACGCACCACGTCACATGGATCTTCCCGAGTGTGCTCACCACGACTTCGCAGGAGACTCCAAGGAGTTTCCCAGGTGCTTTTGCCCAGCCTCTTACGCCGCCGGGATCTCATCCGTGCATGAGTTTTCCGCCGAACTGGCCGATGACCTCGCAATGACCAGCCAGATCGGATCGACGCGATGACCGCCACGGTCGCCGACGCTCCCGTTCCTGGCCTCGAGGGGAGGGGCGTCGAGGCTGGCAACCGCGAGACGTCCGTCGGACAACGTCGTCTCGGCAACCAGGCCGCCGCATCGCTGCCCACCACCCGGGTCTCCGCGCCCACCGCCGCCACAACGATGATGAGCGGTCCGGCAAGCGAGCCCGCGGCCTCCCGCGAGGTCTTCCTTGACGCAGTGCGAACTGTGGCCATCATCCGGGTGGTGCTGTGGCACACGCTCGGCGCCGCGGTGCTGACGTACTTCGTCGCCGCCGTTCCGGCGATGTTCTTCGTCACCGGCAGCTTGCTGGCCAAGTCATTGCGGCGGGGCGCCGGCCGCGTCGTGCTCGATCGGGCCCGTCGGATCCTGGTGCCGCTGTGGGTGTTCGGCCTGGTGGCATACGTCACGATGGCGGTTTCCCATGCCGTGGACGGCACCGCCCGCACGGCTGTGCCCTGGAAAGAGCTGGTCTTCTGGGTCTTTCCCGTCGTCGATCCGCATGGGTCGGCCTGGGAAGGCGGCTACATGTCGTCGCCCCTGTGGTACCTGCGGGCCCTGCTCT
>JAXDQG010000164.1:0-3761 GCA_034667945.1 Acidimicrobiia bacterium
CGAGCCGGCCCATGGCGTGCGCGGTGGCTGCGCAGTTGGCCACAGCTTTCAGTTCGCCTGACGCGTTGCCGGCCGTCCGGTACTCGGACGCGGCTTGGCGCGACACGGCCAACGCCTCGTCGAGCCCACCGGACTGGTGGAGTTGCGCACCGAGGTTGGCCAGGGATCTGGCGACGAGGAGCCGACGACCGGTCGCTCGGGCGACGTCCACTGCCTGCTGGAACAGCCTGGTCGCCTCGACACTCTGCCCGGCCGCGGCGTGCTGCCGACCGAGCTCGAGCAAGGCTTCGGTCTCTCGCACTCGATCGCCGGACGCACGAGCTGCCTCCACCGGCGCGTGCATGAAGGCCTTCTCTTGGTTCCCTGCCACGGAGTGCCAGCGTAGACGCCGCTCTCCCTGCCTCCCTACCTACGGGTAACGCCAGTAAGCAAGACCACGACGACCTGGCCGGATCCGCCCGGGCCGATGCCCGGCGTGTCGGTGTTCACCTCCGAGAGCAGCCCGGCTACGCCCGCGGTCCCGGTTGGATCTGCGTCGGTGCGGGTGTGCTCGTGCACCAGCCGATGGGCTTGGGCGATCTCCGGCTCGCCGACGGCCACTGCTCGGCCACGCGACCGGAGGATCCCTTCCAGGACCGCTCGCCAGTCGTAGGTCTCATCGTCGAGGATGCCGGTGGCCAGCGAGCGTGGCTGCTCCTCCCAGGGCCACATCACCTCGCTGCGTCGACGGGCGAGCCGAGACAGCAGGGACGAGATCTCTGGCTCCGACAGAGCCATGGGATGTGGAAGGCGAACCAGGGCCCGCTCGTACGCGCGGACGAGTGGGAACGCGCCCGTGGTCTGCACGGCCACCAGCCGCGGCTGGCGGTCGAGGCGGCCCAGCCGAACCGCCGTCCGCAGACCGGCGACCGTAGCGGCGGCCAGGGCACCGCCACCGACCTGCACATACAGTCGATCCGGCGCCGGGCGGCCCTCGGCCACGAGTTGATCCGCCAGCTCGTAGCCCAGGGTGGCCCCGCCGTCGATGGCGAGCCCGTTCTCGGGGCCCTGGGTGGCGAAGGGGATGGCGCCAGCCCGGACGGCCGCTCGGAAGCGGAGGTAGCAGGGGTCGCCCGCCTCACCGGCCTGGCTCGCTCGGCGGGCGCACAACTCCACCTGGGCCTCGAGATTGCCCAGGCGGTGGAGGACCGCGGGGTTCGCCTCGGGCGGCACGAAGACCTGCAGGGGCCAGTTGGCGGCCGCGGCCACGACGGCTGCCCCCAGTGCGGCGTTGCCACACGAGGCGATGGCCAGGTGCGGGCGGTTGCGCAGCAGGCCGAGCCGTTCGAGCAGGAGCAGGTGGATCATCAGGCCCATCAGATGGCGCGCTTTATGCGAGCCGGAGACGTTGCCGGTCTCGTCCTTGGCCAGCAGCGTCGTGCCGGTGGGCAGTCCGAGGGCTTTGGCGAGCGCGGGCTCGGACCTGAGTGGGCTGGCGACGAAGCCGTGATCCCGCCGGTCGATGGTGGCCACGTCGTCGTCGAGCGCAGCGACGAGCTGGACATAGCGATCGTCACCGAGCCCGGCTGCCTGGGCCAGGGCCCACGTCCACGAAAGCTGGCGATAGCGCACGAACGGATTGGCTTCGTCAGCCGGGTCGCCGGGAGCCCCATCGGGCCAGGGCCCGCTGGGCTCGGGGCTGACCAGCACGTGGTCGATGTCGTCGCCCGGGTGCGCGTGGGGACAGGCGAACACCTTTGGGTCGGCAACCACCGCTGCGCAACCCGAACAGTGCCGCACCGGCAGGCCGGTCATGGCCAGGCGCTGATCACGTCGGGCGGCCGCTCATGCCGCCGTGGCTCCGACCCGTTGGTTGAACTCGCGAATGAGGTCGTCCCAGCGGTCGAGCGCCGGCCGCAGTCCTCGCCAGAAGTCCTGCGTGCGGCGGCGGTCGAAATGCTCGAGCGGCACGCCCTGCTGCTCGACCCACGTGAAGTAGCCGAGGTTGAAGATCCGGTCTCGGTCGGTGCTGGTCAGCTCGAGGGCGTGGTCGATGGCGGCTGCGCCGAGGTGCTCGTGCCAGGCTCCGGCGGCCTCGGCCTCGTCGAAACCTCGGGGATAGTGCCGCGACTGATAGCCGGCACGCTCCGAGCCGTAGAGCTCGGCACCGTCGGTGGCCACGGTCATCACCACGTCGTCCGGGCCGAGATTCCACAACTTGGCGACCTTCACTGCAGCCACCACGTTGGCGATGGCCGACAAGCCGAATGAACCGAGCCGTTGCACCACCGCGGGATCGACCCCGCGTCGGTGGATCAGCCACGACTGGCCGGCCTCCGTGTTGAACAGCACGTCGAGGTTGTCGCTGGCACGGTCGCTGACCCCCACCACCACGTCGGTGTTGGTCACGTTGTGGATCAGCGGGATGTGCTTGTCGCCAATGCCCTGGATGTTGTGGGCGCCGTAGCCGTTGTAGAGCATTGTCGGACACTCGAGCGCTTCGACCGCCACGGTGGCCGAGCCGGTGTGCTCCTTCAGCCGATCGCCGGCGGCGATGGTGCCGGCCGAGCCGGTGGCCGAGACGAACGCCCGCAGCTGGGCCTGACGGCGACGTCCCAGCCCCGCCGCGAAAGCCTCGTACACCCGTAGGAACGCTTCGCCGGTCACCCGGTAATGGGCCAGGTGGTTGGCGTACTCGCTGAACTGGTTGAAGATGACGTTGGCCGGATCTGCCGCCAGCTGCGCGCAGGCGTCGTAGATCTCCTTCACGTTGGACTCGGTGCCTGGCGTCCGAATCACGTCGCCGGGTGTGGTCACCCAGCGGTCGAGCCATTCGAACCGCTCCCGGCTCATCCCCTCAGGAAGCACGGCCACCCCACGACAGCCCATGAGGGCCGAGATGGCCACGCCTCCGCGGGCGTAGTTGCCGGTGGAGGGCCACACCGCTCGTTGGCAGGTCGGATCGAAGCCGCCGGTCACCAACCGCGGCACCAGGCAGGCGTAGGCGGCCAGCACCTTGTGGGCCCGGATGAGGGGGAACAGCCTCCCGATCAACACGATGATGGTGGCGGGCACCCCGGTCAGCTCGGGTGGCAGCACCATGTGGACGGGCAGGTCCGACCGCTGGAGCCGGTTCGGGGCGTTGTACCAGTTCACCCGGAACAGGTTGCGGGGATCGGCCACGTCGGGGTCGACGGTCTCCAGGCCGATGGTGCCGGCCGGAGGGTCGGCCATCTCCGCGAAGGTCGGGAGCACGATGCCTTGGGTGCGGAAGCGGTCGACGGTGCGCCGCAGAACGGCCTCATCCGCGATGTCGGTGGGCAGCAATTCGGCCGGCTTCACGGCGAGTCAGGCTAGACAGCGACCGCGGCCTAGCCCCCTACCGGGCGATGAAGTCGGGGATGCGGGTCTTGGGACGACCGATGACTGCCCGCCCGTCCTTCACGATGAGCGGCCGCTGCATGAGCGCCTTCTCCTTGGTGAGGATGTCGATGACTGCTTCGGGATTGCCGACGTAGTCTTCGGCGTTGAGGCCGAGCTTCTCGAAGCGCGCGTCCTTGCGGACGAGGTCTTCCACCGGGTCCTCGAGCCCGGCGACGATGCGGGTGAGCGTCTCGCGATCGGGCGGGGTCTTCAGGTAGAGGACGACGTCGTGATCGACGCCGAGCTCCTCGAGCAGCGCAAGCGCGTTGTTGGAGGAGTTGCACTGCGGGTTGTGGTACACGGTGACCTCAGCCATCGCGCGGACCCTAGTTGGCCGTGCCGACGCGACTGCATCAGAG
>JAXDQG010000165.1:0-3903 GCA_034667945.1 Acidimicrobiia bacterium
CACGGTGATGACGGTGCAGTTGATCCAGCCGATCGCGATGGATGAGGGGTTGCGGTTCGCGATTCGGGAGGGTGGTCGTACGGTGGGCGCTGGCCGGGTCACCAAGATCGTCAAATAGCACCAAGCCCCATAACTGGCAACGCCCGCTACGCCAAGTGGCGGGCGTTCGTCGTTCACGCCTAGGCCGCAGTCCCGGGACGAATAGGCCCCAACCGGCTGTGACCGCTATCCTGTTCTGCCGGCTCTTTGACAAACGGAAGGCTCCACCCATGGCTGACGGCCAGAAGATCCGCATCAGGCTCAAGGCTTACGACCACGAGATCATCGACCAGTCCACCAAGAAGATCGTCGAGACAGTCGTTCGCACGCAGGCCACCGTCCGTGGGCCGGTACCCCTGCCGACCGAGAAGCACCGCTACACGGTGATCCGTTCGCCGCACAAGGACAAGGACTCACGCGAGCACTTCGAGATGCGCGTGCACAAGCGTCTGCTCGACATCGTCGATCCTTCGGCGAAGACGGTCGACGCATTGCAGCGGCTCGAGCTGCCGGCCGGTGTCGATATCGAGATCAAGATCCAATAGCCAGACCAGTACCGGTCTTCGCCGCATCCTTCCGTTTGCTGTTAGCAGTCCCGCACCACTACACTCAGCCATTCGTGCGCAGTCCGTCCGCCCGGACGAACGTCGCTACACCATCCTGACGTCCGCGTAGGCCCGGCACGGTGGCGCCAATGCCCCTCCGGGAACCACCTGGCACAACCGAATCCACGCTCCGCCAGGGCTCATGCTCTGAGCGGAGCGTCCGCGTGAGGCGAGGCACCGGCACTGCCAACTCGCCGAACCCCAATAGCGCAGTCCAGCGGAGAGAAGACAGCAGCGCCATGGCCACAAAGGCAATCGTCGGCGAGAAGGTAGGGATGACCCAGGTCTGGGACGACCAGGCGCGTGTCGTTCCCGTCACTGTGGTCAAGGTTGATCCCTGCCGAATCGTGCAGGTCAAGACGCCGCAAAGCGACGGGTACAGCGCGCTGCAGGTGACCTTCGGCACCAGGCCGGCTCGGAAGGTGAACAAGCCGGAGGCTGGTCATTTCGCCAAGGCCGGTGTCGACGCCGGTGTCCGCCTGGTCGAGCTTCGCCTCGAAGGGGTGGATGAGTACGAGGTCGGGCAAGAACTCTCGGTCGAGACCTTCGCCGACACACTGATGGTCGACGTGACCGCGGTTTCGAAGGGCAAGGGCTACACGGGTGCCATGAAGCGCCATAACTTCAGCGGCCAGGGCGCCTCGCACGGTAACCACCGGATGCACCGGTCACCGGGCTCCGTGGGCAGCTGTGCGACGCCGTCCCGGGTGTTCAAAGGCAAGAAGATGTCGGGGCACTCTGGTGGTACGAAGGTCACAACCCTGAACCTCGAGGTCGTCAGGGTCGATGCCGAGGCGGGGCTTCTCCTCCTGAAGGGCGCCGTTCCCGGTCCGAAGGGTGGCCTGGTCCTCGTACGCGACGCGGTGAAGGCGGTCTGAGCGCATGGCTCCCACCAAGGCAACTCTCGATCTCGCCCCGGAGATCTTCGGCATCGAGCCCCACATGGCCGTCATGCACCAAGTGGTCACGGCACAGTTGGCCGCTCGCCGGGCTGGCACCCAGTCGACCAAGACCCGTGCGGAAGTCGCAGGTGGTGGCGCCAAGCCCTGGAAACAGAAGGGCACCGGCCGGGCACGTCAGGGCTCCATCCGGGCGGCCCAGTGGCGCCATGGTGGCGTGGCCCTCGGCCCCAAGCCCCGTTCCTACCGGCAGCGAACACCCAAGAAGATGATTCGCCTGGCGCTCCGGTCGGCCCTTTCAGATCGTGCGCTCGAGAATCGCGTCCTCGTCGTCGAGTCCTGGGGCTGGGACGAGCCTTCAACCAAGCAGGCGCTCGGAGCCTTGGCCGATCTCGGTGTCGACGGTCGGGTGCTAGTTGTTCTGCAGCGCGATGACGAGGCCATCTGGAAATCCTTCCGGAACCTGCCCGCCGTCCAGATCATCGACGTCGCTGAGCTCAACGCCTACGACGTCCTGGTCAACGATTGGGTGGTCTTCACGACCGCCACGCTGCCGTCCGGCAACCGGGCCGGTGCCGACGCGGAGGAGGCCGAGTGAAAGACCCCCGTGATGTGGTGATAGCCCCGGTGGTCAGTGAGAAGTCCTACGGACTGCTCGACGCAAACGTCTACACGTTCCTCGTCCATCAGGACGCGTCCAAGCCCGAGATCCGTGACGCCGTCCAGGCGATCTTCGAGGTGAAGGTCGAGAAGGTCAACACGCTCAACCGCAAGGGCAAGCGGAAGCGCAATCGCAAGACCGGCAAGTTCGGTACACGTCCCGACTCCAAGCGGGCCCTCGTCACCCTGGCCGAGGGCAGCTCGATCGAGTTGTTCGAGAGGTAGAGGCCATGGGCATCCGCCAGCGCAAGCCCACCAGTCCGGGTCGTCGGTTCCAGACCGTGGCCGACTTCTCCGAGCTCACCACCGACAAGCCCGAGAAGTCTCTTCTTGCCAAGAAGACGGCGACCGGTGGGCGAAACTCCTACGGCCGCAAGACGTCTCGGCACCGCGGCGGTGGGCACAAACAGCGGTATCGAATCATCGATTTTCGCCGCAACAAGGACGGCGTGCCTGCCAAGGTCGCCACGGTCGAGTACGACCCCAACCGCAACTGCCGCATCTGCTTGCTCCACTACCTAGATGGCGAGAAGCGGTACATCCTGGCGCCCAAGGACATCAAGATCGGCGACCGGCTGCAGAACGGTCCCGGTGCCGAGATCCGGCTCGGCAACGCCATGCCCCTGCGGAACATCCCGGTCGGCACCACTGTCCACAATGTCGAGTTCCGGCCCGGAGCGGGCGGCAAGATGGCCCGCTCTGCGGGGTCGTCCGTTCAGCTGGTCGGCAAGGAGGGTGATTTCGCCATCCTGCGACTTCCCTCCTCCGAGATGCGACGCGTCTCCATCGAGTGCCGTGCGACCATCGGTGAGGTAGGCAATGCCGAGGCCGACCTTGTGCAGGTGGGCAAGGCCGGGCGCAACCGCTGGAAGGGCGTGCGCCCGCAGACCCGAGGCGTGGCCATGAACCCCGTCGACCATCCACTTGGCGGTGGCGAGGGCAAGACCTCCGGTGGCCGTCATCCCGTGTCGCCCTGGGGCAAGCCCGAGACCCGCACCCGCAAGAAGAACAAGCCCAGCCAGCAGCTGATCATCCGTCGGCGCCGCACGCGCGGCGGCCGCCGCTGAGGGGTAGTCCGCCATGCCGCGTAGCCTTAAGAAGGGCCCGTTCGTCGACGACCACCTGCTGAAGAAGGTCGACGATCTGAACGGCAAGAACGAGAAGCGGGTGATCAAGACGTGGTCTCGCCGGTCGACGATCATCCCCGACATGGTCGGTCACACCCTCGCGGTGCATGACGGCCGCAAGCACGTGCCGGTGTACATCACCGAGTCGATGGTGGGCCACAAGCTGGGCGAGTTCGCGCCGACCCGCACGTTCAGGTACCACGCCGGTCAAGAGAAGAACACCCGAGGTCGGCGATGAGGACCGCTGGCTCCTATGAGCCGAACAAGACCAACGAGCGTCCGGGAACCCGTGCCCAGGCCCGCTATGTTCGCATGTCGGCCACCAAGGTCCGCGCCGTGCTCGACTTGGTGAGGGGCCAGACCGTCCAACGCGCCGGCGAGATCCTGCAGTACACCGAGCGGGATGCGGCCGAAGTCGTCGGCAAGTGTCTTGCCTCGGCCGTGGCAAACGCCATCAACAACGACGGGCAGATCGGCGACGAGCTTTTCGTTGCCGCCTGCTACGCCGATGAGGGCCCCACTCTCAAGCGTTGGCGGCCGCGTGCCCGCGGCCGTGCGACGAGAATCCGCAAG
>JAXDQG010000166.1:0-5476 GCA_034667945.1 Acidimicrobiia bacterium
TCGGCCGCCGCCACCGACACGACGTAGTGCCGATTGAGCAGGTCCGTGTTGTCCTCCCAAAGCGCCTCCCAACGGCTCCAGGCCTGCGCCGTCGTCAGCTGCGCGTCGGCGCTCGCCCGTCGTCCGCTCCGCTCGGCGAGAAGGCGAAGCTTGTCGGCCGCCAGCTGACCGGGTGCCCCCCGGCGTTGCGCGGTGGCGACCTCGTAGTTGGCGGCGCGTACTTTGTCGCTGGTGGTGACCAGAAACCGCTCCGTGCCGCCCGCTCCGGTGAAGAACTGCTGCAACATGGCTTCGGCGATCCGCGGATCGAGAATGGACATGGCCGCCGCCGTGAACCCGACGTTCACGGCCAATCGACCCGCGAAGACGCCGAAGAAGTTCGCCACCGGCGGCTTGAAGATCCGCACCTTGTGGCCGCCTGGGAACTCACGCATGAACCGCCGCAGGCTGATCTCGTCGTAGTGGTTGAAGGTGCTGGCCACCAGTGGGGTCACCACGTCGGGCAGGATCTCGCTCGCGTTGGTGACAGTCCAGATGTCGTAGAGCGGATTGGGCTGCGTATCCCAGCCGGTCTGGAAGCTCGGCACGGGCGGGGATCGTAGCTTCGTTTCTGTCTCGATGTGACTATTGTCACGGGTCAGGGTCACCGCTCCCGGAGTTGACCCGTACGGAGATTCAGCCCTGTACGGCCCCGTGCTCCAGCAACTCCGAGAACCGGGCAATGGCCTCGTCTCGGGCGGTGGGCAGGTGGCCGGATGGAAACACGCCTGACACCGGAGTGCTCTCGGAGAGCACCAGTCGGGCGAGGGTCGCCTTGTGCACTTCGGTAGGCCCGTCGGCCAAACCCATGTGGAACGACTCGATCACCATCTTGGCGAATGGCATCTCGTTGGACACCCCCAGAGATCCATGGATCTGCAATGCCCTCGAGGCCACATCATGAAAGACCCGGGGCATGGCGGCCTTGACTGCCGAGATGTCCTTCCGGACCCGCTTGTAATCCTTGTATCGATCGATCTTCCAGGCGGTCTGCAGCACCAGCAGCCGGAACGACTCGATGTCGATCCACGACTGGGCGATCATGTCCTGCACCATCTGCTTGCGGCCCAGCATCTCACCCTGGGTGAAGCGGCTGACCGCTCGCTCGCACATCATGTCGAACGCCATCCGTATCTGACCGACCGTGCGCATGGCGTGATGGATGCGTCCGCCACCGAGTCTGGTCTGGGCCACCACGAAGGCGCCGCCGCGAGGACCCAACATGTTCTCCTTGGGGACGCGCACCCCGTCGTAATGGATGTAGGCATGGGTGCCGTCTTCTGGGCGCTGATAGCCAAGGGCGACGTTGCGGATGATGTCGATGCCCGGCGTGTCCGCAGGGATCAGGAACATGGACATCTTCTGATAGGGCGGATTATCCGGGTCGGTCACCGCCATCGTGATGAAGAAGCTGGCAAATCGGGCGTTGGACGAGAACCATTTGTGGCCGTTTATGACCCACTCGTCTCCGTCCTCAGTGGCCGTCGTCGTGAACACCTTCGGATCGGCGCCGCCCTGCGGCTCGGTCATCGAGAAACACGACACCATCTCGTTCTCGAGCAGCGGCCGCAGGAATCGGGCTTTCTGCTCCTCGGTCCCGTAGTGGGCCAGGATCTCGGCATTGCCCGAATCGGGCGCCTGGCAGCCGAAGGTGATCGGGGCGCAACGGGCTTGGCCCAGGATCTCGTTCATCAGGGCCAACTTCACCTGGCCATACCCAGGGCCGCCGAGGTCGGGACCGAGGTGACAGGCCCAGAGCTTCCGCTCCCGCACCACCTTCTGAAGCGGCGGAATCAGCCGTTGGCGAACTGGATCCCGCAGATCATAGGGGTGGTCGATGAGATGGTCGAGCGGTTGGATCTCCGAGCGCACGAAGTCGGAGATCCAGTCCAATTCGTGTTGAAAGGAGGGATCGGTCTCGAAGTCCCAGGCCATGCGCGGAGGGTAGTCCGCAGGCCCCGATGTCACCGCGTGGCTCCGACCCCGTGGCTCCGACCCCGTGGCTCCGACCGCGTGGCGGGCGCCGGCTCCCTCCGCTGGCGGGCTCAGGCCGGCCGCACCATCGAGAACACGTCGTCGATGACGGAGTAGTCCAGGTAGCCGAGGCGGGCCAGTGGCCGCAACGTCGGGACGTCCACTTTGCCATCGACGATGACGTGGTCGGCGATGTGCACCTCGACCACTCGGCCGATGACCATGTTGTTGGAGGTCGTCTCCGACGATGGCAGCGCCACGATCTGCACGACTTCGCATTCGAGCGCCAAGGGCGTGGCAGCGACACGAGGCGGACGCACCCGCACGGAGGTGGCAGCCTCGAGTCCGGCTTCGGCCATTTCGTCGACTGAGCGGGGCGAGGTCGCTGATGTGGCATTCATCTGCTCACGCAGATCCCAGGTGCAGAGGTTGAACACAAACTCCGGCACCTCGCGCACGTTGGCCAGGCTGTCCTTGGGGCCGCCCTCGCGGTGTGTCCCGTTGGCGCAGTACATCACCGAAGGCGGATCACCCCCGCACATGTTGAAGAACGAGAACGGCGCCAGGTTCACCACGCAGTCGGCGCCGATCGTCGAGATCCAACCGATCGGCCTGGGGACGACCAACGCGTTGTAGAGCGAGTGCCGGAACCCCTCCGGCTTCATGCCCGGGTACTCCAAAGGCGAGAAATGCACGTCACCATTCTTCTCGTCGCGCCAGCTTCTCGCGCCAGCGGAGCGCAGCTATCCGCTCTCTTGCGCTACTTGCCGTGCCACTGCCACTTGCCGTGCCACTGCTACTTGCCCTGCCACTGCGGGGGGCGCTTCTCGGCAAACGCCCGGGCGCCCTCGAGCGAGTCGCTCGACGAGAAGACTTCTTGGAAGAGCGGGCGCTGGTGATTCCAGAAATCCTCGTCGGACATGCCCGACGTCTCGGCGAGGATCTGCTTCGAAGCGGCCAACGCCAGCGGCGCATTGCGGGCGATGCGCCCGGCCAGCTCCAGCGCCACCTGCACCGCGGAGCCCGGCTCGACCAGTCGATTGACCATGCCCAGCTCGTAGGCCCGCTCGGCGGTGATGGGGTCACCTGTGAGCGCCAGCTCCATGGCGAGGCCATAGGGCAGCTGGCGGGGCAGGCGCAACAACGCGCCCGCGCCCGCGAACAGACCGACGGTCACTTCGGGGATGCCCAGCCGGGTTCCCTTCGAGGCCACGATCAGGTCGCAGGACAGGGCGATCTCCAGCCCGCCGGCCAAGGCGAAACCCTCGACCGCGGCCACCAGCGGCTTGCGGCAGGATTGCTCGACGATGCCCGCGAAGCCGCGGCCGGGGACCGTGGGCATCGAGCCTTCGGCGAAGCCTTTGAGATCCATGCCGGCCGAGAATCCCCGCCCCGCACCGGTCAACACGCCGACGGCCAGGCCGTCGTCGCGGTCGAAGTCCTCGAGGGCTGCAGCCAGCGCCTCGGCCAGCTCACGATTGACGGAGTTGCGGGCGTCGGGACGGTTGAGCGTGATGAGAGCGACGGACTCGCGTCGCTCGACGAGGATGGGACTGTTATCGGCCACGATCGGACACCTCCACGCGCCTGCGCTGCACCCTAAGTTGCGTGAGGCAACCTAGCACGGCGTTGCGGTGCGACGAGGCCCAGGTGACGGTGGAGGACTTCCTCACCACCGCTTGGCGAGGGCAGGAAGGCGGGGGTAGGAAGGTGGAGCACCTCGCCAGCGCACGTCGTGAACCTGGCCACAGTGGGAGACCGGAATGCCGAACCTGCCCGACCTCTTCGATCTCAGCGGCAAGGTCGCCCTGGTCACCGGGGGTAGCCGGGGATTGGGGCGCCAGATGGCGCTGGCCTTCGCCGATGCCGGCGCCGACATCGTCATCGCCAGCCGCAAGCTGGACGAATGCGAGAAGGCCGCCAAGGAGGTGGAGGCCAAGGGCCGCCGGGCCCTGCCGGTGGCCGCCCACGTCGGTTATTGGGACCAGTGTGACCAGCTGATCGACCGGGTCTACGACCGCTTCGGCCGCCTGGACATCCTGGTCAACAACGCCGGCATGTCGCCGCTGTACGAGTCCCTGGTGAGCGTGCCCGAGGCCCTCTTCGACAAGGTCATCGACGTCAACCTCAAGGGGCCGTTCCGGCTGATGGCCTACGGTGGCCACCGCATGGCCCAGGGTGACGGCGGGTCGATCATCAACATCTCGTCGACCGCCGCTATCAGACCGACCACCCGTGAGACCGCCTATTCGGCGGCCAAGATCGGTCTCAACAATCTCACCGTGGCCTTCGCCCATGAGTACGGCCCCAAAGTGCGGGTCAACTGCATCATGGCCGGGCCGTTCCTGACGGACATCTCCAAGGCCTGGGACATGGAGGAGTTCAATGCCCGGGCCCAGGAACGCTTCGCCCTCGGACGCGGCGGGCAGCCCGAGGAGATCATCGGCGCGGCCCTCTACTTCGCCTCCGCGGCGTCGTCGTTCACGACCGGGGCGGTGCTCCCCGTCGACGGCGGCGGTAGCTGATGACCGGTCAGGACGTCGCAGCCGTTGCCCTCGGCGTCGCGGTGGCCGCCCGCGTGCCCGTCCTCCTCTGGGGCGCGCCGGGAACCGGTAAGACGTCCGCGCTGCGGGCGATGGCCGATGCGCGGGGCTGGCCCTGCGAGGTGGTGATCGCCTCGATCCGCGAGCCGTCCGATTTTGCCGGGCTTCCGGTCGTGATCGAAGGCGGTGTGCGCTTCGCCCCGCCGACCTGGGCGCGGCGGCTCGCTACCGCCGGGCAGGGACTGCTCTTCCTCGACGAGCTTTCCACGGCGCCTCCGGCGGTGCAGGCCGCACTGCTGCGAGTGGTGCTCGAGCGGGTGGTCGGTGACCTACCCCTACCCGAGCAGGTATCGGTGGTGGCCGCTGCCAATCCGCCCGAACAGGCGGCCGACGGCTGGGATCTCTCGCCGCCCCTGGCGAACCGTTTCTGCCACCTCGATTGGGACGTCGACGCCCGAGGCTTCTCCCGCGGCATCGCCGCCGGTTTCGCGCCTCCCGAGGTACCGGACCTGCCTGAAGGTTGGGAGGCGCGCCTCCCGGTGGCGAATGGACTGGTGGGCGCATTCGCCCTGGTCCGCCCGGCGCTGGTGTGTGCCCCGCCCACCGATCGGGCGGCTGCGGGGCGAGGCTGGCCGTCCCCCCGCAGCTGGGAGATGGCCGCTCGCCTGCACACGGCAGCGACCGCCGCCGGCGTCTCGGGCGAGGCCATCTCCGCGCTGATCCGGGGCTCGGTCGGCGACGGACCGGGCGTCGAGTTCCTCAGCTGGATCGCCGAGATGGACCTGCCCGATCCCGAAGTGGTGCTGGCCGACCCTTCGGGGTTCACGCTCCCCGAGCGGGGCGACCGGGCGTACGCGGTGTTGTCCTCGGTCGCCGGTGCCGTGGCGTCCGAGCCGACGCCCGAGCGGTGGAACGCCGGT
>JAXDQG010000167.1:0-11025 GCA_034667945.1 Acidimicrobiia bacterium
CCAGCACCAGCTCGAGCTCGAGCTCGGTGAGGTCGTTCACCGGATCGTTGCCGCCGACCACATTGGGATCGTCGAACGCCCGCAGGACGTAACAGATGGCGTCGGCCTCGCGAATGCCGTGCAGGAACCGGTTGCCGAGCCCTTCGCCTTGCGAGGAGCCTTTTTGCAGACCCGCGATGTCGGCGAACTCGGCAGTTGCCTGCACCACGTTGCGCGACTTCGACATGGCCGCCAACCGGTCGAGCCGCTCGTCGGGGACCTTGGCGATGCCCACCTGCGTCTCGGTGGTGGAGAAGGGGTGCGACGCAACGAGGGCGGACCCACCCGTGAGCGCGTTGAACAGCGAAGACTTGCCTGAGTTGGGTAGACCGACGAGACCGAAGCGCTCCATGCGGGGATCGAGGCTACCCGCTGTCAGGCAGGTGGCCGCCTGGGGCACGTTCACGGCGGAGCTCTGGACGACGATGCCGAGCTACGACAGAGTTCCGCCGCTCGGGTTGCGAAGTCGAACACGTGTTCGTAGTATGCCGAGCCACGGATCCGGCGGTCAACACCATTGTGAAGCTGTGGGTCAACGGTTCGGCAGTCGTGGCGGAAGACGCCGTGCTCGAAGTGAACCCCAACACCCGGGCGTGGCGAGTGCGGGCCACGCTCACGCGCCACAGCCCTTACCGGCAGGATTTCGGCCTCTCTATGCAACTCGAAGACGGTCGCACCGCCCACGGTCGCGCCCGCATGGCGGACGCCAAAGGTGCCGTCGTGTTCTTCGAAGGCTCCGACATGCTCGATGGGGTCGTGTGATGGGCGGCGATGTGGCTCGCACCTCGAGAGGCGGGCGCGCTCAGATTCGACGCGGCGGGGCGCTCACCAGGCCTCCGCCTCCGGCGGCGCCAGCCGGGAGGCACCCACATGCTTCGTCAGCCATGCGTTCAGCGGGGCACAGCGACGCCAGGCGTCGGTGATCGTCGTCAAGGCGCGGCCGGTCGACAGCCAGGGCGCTGGTTCGAAGGACCGCATCGTGGTGAGGCCTTTCATCCGCAGCAGCCGCACGCGGGGGTGGTCTCGTGCGTAGCCGCGGGGCGCGGTCTTCAGCTCGCCAATCGATCCGATTGTGTAGCCCTCGCCCTCGAGCTTGTCCACGATCTCGGCCGCCTCGCTGCCGGTACGCTCGTCGTCGATCGCTGCCCGGTGGCGCTCCAGTTGGTCGCTGGCCATGTGGAAGAACCCCGTCCCGGTCAACAGGCCAGCTGCCGAGACCTGCACGTAGTAGATCTCGCCGCCTTCGCCCTCGGTCATGGCGGCCATCGCCGTCTTGTAGGGGCTTCGATCCTTCGAAAAGCGCACGTCACGGTATGGCCGGAAGATGCGAAGAGGCCCGAACTCTGCTTCGATCTCGGCGGACAACTCCATCATCGGGGCTTTGATGGCCTGCTCGTATGTCTCCCGATGCTCGGTCCAGTAGGCCTTGGAGTTGTCGGCCTCGAGGCCCGTGTAGAAGTCGATCGCCTCGGCCGGCCAGCCGGTGAACGCCATGGGCCGCACGGTAGCCGCGTGCCAGACTCCGCAGCCGTGGATGCGGCCAAGACCCTCGTCGGCTACTGCGAGCCTTTCTCGGCGACCGCGGGCGACACCGTCCGTCTGATGGTGTCGAGCCACCTGCCGGGCACCTGCGACGTTCAGATCACCCGCCTGAGGTGCGGTGACCCACATAGCGGCCTCGACGAGGTCGAGCTGGCGGAGACGCCCGCCATCCCGAGGTTCGAGGCGCGGCTACAGCCCCTGCGTCCTGGCTCGTACGCGGTCGCGGAGCAGCACCCGGCCATTTCGAATCCCAGCTCATTGCAGCTCAGCGTTCGGGTCCGGGCCACGTTGCCGGGCGAGGGACGATGCCAGGCGCTGGTTGGCACGTGGGATGCGGCATCGGGCGCTGGTTGGACGCTGTTCCTCGACGAGGACGGTGTGCCCTGTTTCCGGGTGGGACGGACCGATGTGTCCGTTGGACGCCCGGTGGCACCCAACCGATGGGTCGAGATCGAAGCCGCGGTGGTCGGCGGTAGCCAGCAAATCGCGCTTCGCCCCCTGGCCACCCGGTCGCCCGGGACCGACTTGGTCGAACAGCCCGCCACCGCCGCGCTCACGGCAACGGACACGTCAGCCCTGGCAAGCGATCGACCGCTCCTGTTCGCGGCCTGGTGGGGCGAGGACGGCCTGCCGGCCGCCCACTTCGACGGTCGTCTCGAAGACCCGCGTATCGAGGGGGTAGCCAGCTGGGACTTCGCGCCGGGCATTGGGACCGACACCGTCCACGACACTGGGCCGCTCGGTCTGCACGGGCGCACGATGCAATGTCCGGCACGTGCGGTGACCGGCTCACGTTGGGACGGCACCGTGCAGGCCTGGTCGGCCGATCCAACACAGTACGCCGCCATTCACTTCCATCACGACGACCTCGTCGACGCCGGCTGGGAGCCCGACGTCGAGTTCCGCGTACCTGCTGACCTGCAATCGGGCGTCTATTGCTTCCGCGTCGCCGGTCCCGACGGCAGCATCGACCGCACGCCTTTCGTGGTGCGTCCCGCTTCCACCAGCGCTGCGGCGGAGGTGCTCTTCCTGGTCCCCACCGCCACCTACCTGGCCTACGCCAACCATCGGATGACCATCGAGGGGGCCGACTTCTTCCCGGCGCGCAACCGGCTTCGGCCCGAGTTCCAATACCTGCGGGAGCACCCCGAGGTCGGCCTGTCGATGTACGAGTACCACCCCGACGGGTCCGGGGTGATGTACTCCTCCATGCGGCGGCCGGTGCTCAACCTCAAGCCGGGTGCCGACGGCTGGGCGTTCACCGCCGATACCAACTTGGTCGCCTTTCTCGAACAGTCCGGTCGAACCTATGACGTGGCGACCGACGAGGACCTCCATCGAGATGGCGCGAAGCTCTTGCAGCGCTACCGCGTGGTCATGACGGGCAGCCACCCCGAGTACTGGTCGACCGCCATGCTCGACGGGCTCGAGCAGTACCTCGCCCACGGCGGCCGGTTCATGTACCTCGGCGGTAACGGGTTCTACTGGAGGGTGGCTTTTCACCCCGATCATCCAGGGGTGATGGAGGTTCGTCGGGCCGAGGACGGCACCCGCGGCTGGATCGCTGAGCCGGGCGAGTACTACCACGCCTGGGGAGGCGAGTACGGCGGGCTGTGGCGCCGCCTGGGTCGAGCCCCGAACCTGCTGGTCGGCGTGGGTTTCGCCGCCCAGGGTTTCGACCGTGCCGCGCCGTACCGGCGCAGGATTGAGTCCTTCGACAGCCGTGCTGCGTGGATCTTCGAAGGTGTCGAGAGTGACGATGTCATCGGCGACTACGGGGTCGGCCGAGGGGCCGCCGGGCAGGAGATCGACCGCTACGACGACAAGCTCGGTTCGCCGTCCCACGCGGTGATCTTGGCGACGGCGAGCGACCACTCAGAGGAGATGCTTCGCACCAAGGAGGAGTTGCTGGCCACGCGGCCGGTGGTCAAGGACCCGAAGATCCGTGCTGACATGGTGTTCTTCGAAACCCCAGCCGGGGGAGCGGTGTTCTCCGTTGGCTCCATCGCCTGGTTCGGCGCATTGTCACACCACGGTTGGGACAACGACATCTGCCGGATCACCACCAACGTGCTGAATCGGTTCGCCGACCCGACGCCGTTCCCGCCACCGCCCTGAGGTCGGGCCGGAGGTCGGGTCGGGCCGGGCCTCAGGCGCCCGCTTTGGACAGGAGCAGGCTGATGCCCTGCTTGATAGCCGTCTCCGCTCGCTCCCGAAGCTGGTCGTCCGTAGCCGAGGCGATGGGGTGGTCGATGATGGCGAACTGGTAGCCAGGCAGACCGCAGGCCCGGGCCATGATGTCGGCCGCATCAACGAACCCCGTCGTCATCACACCCACGGCCGGCGTGCCCAGACGCTCAGCCGTCACGGCGTCGTGCAAACTGCACGACGAGCAGCTGCCTCAATCACCCGTCCCGGCGAACATCGCCGCCCACGTCGACGCCTCGTTCATCAACTCGGGCTCCGCCGGCGCCGAGTAGTTGCGCTTGGTGCGCCGGACCACCTCGGCCACGCCGTAGTCATGGCGGAGGATCTCCTCCATGTGGTCGAACAGGCGAGCGGTTCCGGCCTTCCCGTTGGACAGCAGCCCGACCGTCTTCCCCTGCAGATCACGCAGCCGTGGGGCCAGGGTGACAGCCTCCGGCGCATCCTCGTTGGTGGGATCGAGCACTTCGATGGCCATCGCGGCAGGTTATCCCGCCCGCGCCCCGGCCACTGCCGGCCCTGGCCACCACGGGACCTGGCCAACGCCGTCCGCCGGCGTCGACCCCGATGTTCAGTGGCTCAGCAGTCGACGCAAGCGCCGATGGGAACGGTGACTGCGGCCGAGCGATGTCCCAACCAGGGCGGGATGACGGCGCCGAACCCGCCCGCCGGACCGCCGGCGGCCACCACCAGGCAGTGCTCCGGCGTGGGAAACGCGCGGTAGACCCGGTTGGCCTTGGCCTCTCCGACGACCTGGCCCTTGCCGACCGTGGCCCAGTCGCTGCGGCGCACCCAGGCGTGCTCAAAGAGGTACTGGCGGATGTCGGCCTTGGTGACGCCGGCGGCATGCAGCGTGTCCCGCAGTTGCTTCGGTACGACGACCACGTAATACCCACCCCAAATCGAGTAATTGAGCAGGTTGGCGCGTATTTCGGCCGCGAAGGTCTCGAGGATCTCCTCCGGCAACGTGGTCCATTCGTTCATGATCTGCCGCGGTCCGGACGCCGCCATGACGGTCACAGCCGAGGTGCCATCGGCTGGCATACCGCGTTCCTGCGCGAGGGGAATCCACGGCGAACCCTCCTCGTCCTCCGCCAGGCAGAAGCTCAGCTTGCCGGGATGCCCGAGCGTCGAGCGGTCGAGGTCGCCGGGTCTGAGCTCGACGAGGTTCCGTATGACGAGGCGAACCGCCCGTCCGATCACAACCGCGGCTGTGTCCCCTCCGCCGAGGACCGAGAAGCCACCGGTCATGTCGAGCTGACGGCGGATCGGCCCGTTGACCACCACCAGCGCGGCGCAACCGCCGGTCGATGACGATGACCCGTGCAACAGGTACTCCTCTGCGCACATGGCCTGCACAGCGGCCGCGACCACGGGGAAATGCGGAGGTTGGCATCCGGCCATCACGGCGTTGATGGCGACCTTCTCCGCAGTCAGGGTCCGGGCCTTCACCGGTTCGAGCCCGATCACCTGGTCGCGCTCCATTCCCGCCCAGTCGAGCATCTTGTCGACTCGCTCGGTGGTGGGCGCCACGATCGGCAACCCGTCCGTCCAACCCTTGCCGGCCAAGAGCTCCGTCGCCTCGAGCTCATCGGCCACCTTGTAGCTACGCGCACTCACCTTGCGGAGGGTAGCCGTGGGAGTCAGGGTGCGTCCCCACGTTCTGGCACGTCAGGCCACTGCGCCGACGTACCGTGGGCGGTGCACGCTACGGTCGCTGGCATGGATCGTGCCCGACAGCTCGTCCTCCTCGATCGGATCATGGCCCACCGTCAAGCGGGCACAACTGATCTCGTCCCGGCTTCCTACCGCCAGCCCGTCGAGCAATACGTGTCGCCATCTCGGGCGGCCGCCGAGCGGGATCGGCTCTTTCGTGCGACACCCGTGCTCGCCTGTCTCACCGCGGATCTGGCCAACCCCGGCGACTACCTCACCCTCACGGTGGGCGACATTCCTGTCGTGCTGACCCGCGCTTCCGACGGCGTCGTCAGGGCCTTCCGGAACGTCTGCCGGCATCGGGGTGCCCAGGTGGCATCCGGCCGGGGGAGCGCCGGCAAGGTGCTCACCTGCCCGTACCACAACTGGTCCTATCGCCTCGACGGATCACTGGCTGCCGTGACGTCCCGTCAGGGATTCGACGACGTGGACAAGTCCTGCATGGGATTGTCGCCCGTTGTCGCCGCCGAGGCCCACGGCATGGTCTTCGTGCGCCTCGAGGGAAGCGAACCCATTGACGTCGAAAGCTGGCTCGGCGGGATCCAAGAAGAGCTGTCCGGCTTCGGTTTGGAGCGCTACCACCACGTCGAGACCCGCAGCAACGCGCGACGCATCAACTGGAAATTGACCTTCGACACCTTTTGCGAGGTGTACCACATCCAGGCTCTGCACCGGGCCACCATCGCACCGCTCATCATGTCGAGCGCGACGCTGTTCGATGCCTACGGCCCGCATTGCCGAGTGCTCGCACCCCGCTGGTCCATCGATGAGCTGGATGAAAAGCCCCGTGAGAGCTGGGATCTCCTGTCTCACGCGACGCTCATCTACCTGATGGCGCCCAACTCGGTCTTTGTGTACCAGCAAGACCACGCCGAGCTGTGGCAGATCTTCCCGACGGAAGATCCCGACCACTCGACGATGCTCATTCATCTCTATGCGCCCGAGGAGCCGACGACGGAGAAGGCTCGCACCTACTGGCGTAAGAACATGGATCTACTGATGCAGGTCACCGACACCGAGGACTTCATCATGTGCGAGCAGATCCAATCGAGCTTCAAATCGGGAGCCCAGGAGTCCATCGTTTTCGGGCGTAACGAGCCGGGACTCATCCACTATCACCGGTCGCTCGACCAGCTGCTTGCCGGCGAAACCCCAGGCAAAGCCCCGGACGAAAGCCCAGCGCCAGGTGAGACTGTCCTGCAGGCAGCCGATCGCAGCTCCACCACCGATCACGCGCTCGTCGCTGGCAGCTGAGCGCCGAGCGGGGGAGGCGGCCGTGCCCCCGCCAGGGCCCCGGTGGGGTGCGGCCGGTAAGGTCGGGTTCGTGCCGATCGAGGACGGCCCGGGCGGAAAGGACGATGTCACCACTCGCCTGCGGACGGGCGTGGCCGCGCGCCTCTTGGCCGCCACGTTGGCCGGGGTCGCCGACGCCCTCGACGACCGGGTCCACGACCCTGAACCCCAGGTCGAAGACCGCCCGGACGAGCCCGACGACCGGTGGCTCCTGCTGCTCGACCGCGAGGATCCCTCCCGCTCGCTGATCATCGTGCCCCACCGGGTCGTGGCCGCCTGTCGCGCCCGCGATGCCCGGGCCAGGGCGGCCGCGTTGGCCACGGCAGGCGACCATCCCGCGGCAAGTGCTGACGGCGTGAGGGCTTGGGGCCATCGCCGGAGATGGTCTTCGTGGCCGGCTACCGTGCTTCGCCGATGGACGACCTCGGCCCCGAGCTGACCTTCGACTGCCCTCGCTGCACCTCCAGCGTCTCAGCCCGCTTCTACGGTCCCTGTCCGGCGTGCCGGGATGAACTCCGGGCTACTCAGGGCACGTCGGGGCGCGACGACATCGTGGCCGAGGCGTACGAGCCGAAGATGAACGTCACCCCCAACGCGGTAGCGCTGAAGGAGTAGACGTCCGGCGTGCCTCCTCCGTCGAGGGCACCGCAAGCGCGCCCGAGCTACTTGATCGCTCCGGCAACTCGCAGGCGGTCGAGGTCGGCGTCGCGGAAGCCCCACGCCGTGAGTGCCTCTTCCGTGTTCTCGCCTCGCGATGCCGGCGGACGCTGAATGCCCCCGGGCGTGCGGCCGAAGCGCGGCGCGGGGGCCGGCTGCACCACACCGTCGTAGTCGACGAAGGTGCCTCGGGCGACGTTGTGAGGATGGCGAGGCGCCTCGTCCATGTCGAGCACGGGAGCGAAGCAGACGTCGCTGCCCTCCATGATCTGCGACCATTCGTCGCGGGTCTTCGTCTTGAAGATGGCTGCCAGGCGCTCCTTGTAGCCGTCCCAGTTCTGACGCTCCTGCCGGTCGGGCAGATCGGCATCGACCAGGCCGGTCTTCTCCAGCAGCTCGGCGTAGAACTTGCCTTCCAGCGAGCCCACCGAGACGTAGCGCCCGTCCGCGCATTGGTAGACGCCGTAGTAGTGGGCTCCGGAGTCGAGCACGTTGCTGCCTCGGTCATTGGTGACGTCGCCCGAGGCGAACAGGCCGTAGATGGCCGTCATCAGTGAGGACGCCCCATCGGTCATGGCCGCGTCGACGACTTGTCCCTGGCCGGAACGGAGCGCCTCCACCAAACCCGCGCAGATACCGAAGGCCAGGTACATGGCGCCTCCGCCGAAGTCGCCGACCAGGTTGAGCGGGGGTACGGGCGGACCGCCCTTGTCGCCTATGGCGTGCAGGGCCCCCGTGAGCGCGATGTAGTTGATGTCATGGCCGGCCGCATGGGCCAGCGGGCCATCCTGCCCCCAGCCTGTCATGCGCCCGTAGACCAGCTTCGGATTACGGCCGAGGCAGACATCCGGTCCGAGGCCGAGCTTCTCCATCACCCCGGGTCGGAAGCCCTCGATGAGGGCATCGGCCTGGTCGATCAGCCGGAGGACCGCCTCAATGCCTTCGGGCTTCTTCAGATCGATCGACACCGACGGCCGACCCCGGTTGAGCAGGTTGAACTGCCGGTCACGCTCGAGGCCCAAGTCGGTCGCTTCCAGCCGATCGACGCGGATCACGTCTGCGCCGAGGTCGGCGAGCAGCATGGCGCACATCGGCCCCGGGCCGATTCCCGCCAGTTCGACAACCTTGATTCCCTTCAATGGGCCCATCGTTCCCCCCGGTTATCGTGCGCTCCGTGAGCGACCATGATGCCGCAGAAGTCCCGGTGCGGCGACAACTCAGCGAGCTGGGTGTGCACCATGAGTTCATGGATTGCGATCCTGAGCTGGCCGACACCGCAGCCTTCTGTGAGGCATACGGGGTGGCGCCGGAGGATTCGGCCAACACCATCGTGGTGGTGGGGAAGAGCGAGCCGCCCGTCTACGCGGCTTGTGTGGTGCTGGCAACCAGCCGGCTGGACGTGAACCGGGCGGTTCGCAAGCGGCTCGGCACCCGGAAGGCAAGCTTCGCTTCGGCCGAGGAGACCCGGTCCCTCACGGGGATGCTCATCGGTGGTGTGACGGCCTTCGGTCTGCCCGACGGCCTGCCGATCTGGATAGACGCCCGGGTGATGGAACGGGACGAGGTGGTGCTGGGCGGGGGAAGTCGGTCCTCGAAGCTGCGGGTTCGCTCGGCCGAGCTGACCAAGCTGCCCCAGGCGGAGGTCGTGGAGGGGTTGGCGATCGACGGGGGCTGAGGGGCTGAGGGGCTGAGGGGCCGGTCGACGGTCTTTACTGCAGCGATCCGACGTCGCCCAGTCCGTCCGCCTGGTCGGCCTCGACGACGTCGTCTCGGCGAATGCCCAGCACGAACAGGATGGCGTCGAGGAACGGGACCGACACGGCTGTATCCGCGGCGTCCCGTACGACGGCCTTGGCGTTGAAGGCGATTCCGAGCCCGGCAGTGGCCAACATGTCGAGATCGTTGGCCCCGTCACCGACGGCCACCGTCTGGGCCAGGTCGATGCCTTCCGACGCGGCCACCTGCCGCAGCAACTCGGCTTTGCGAGCCCGGTCGACCACGGGTCCCTCGAGGCGCCCGGTCAGCCGGCCTTCGCGAACCTCCAGGCAGTTGGCAAAGGCGTAGTCGACGCCCAGCTCGGCGCTGAGATGGTCGGTGAAGACCGTGAACCCGCCGCTGAGCAACGCCACCTTGTAGCCGAGACGCTTGAGCGTCCGCACGAACGTGCGAGCGCCGGGCGTCAGCCGCAAACGATGTCGCGCTCCTTCGAGCACCGAGGTCTCCAGACCGGCCAGGTGCGCAACCCGCTCTCGCAGCGCCTGCTCGAAGTCCAGCTCGCCGGCCATGGCCCGCTCGGTGATCGCCGCCACTGCCGCTTCGCACCCGGCCTCGGCCGCCAGCAGATCGATGACCTCGTTCTGGATCAACGTCGAGTCGACGTCGAGGGCTACCAGGCGCATGGCTCGCCGCGTCAAGCCTTCCCGCTGCACGGCAACGTCGAAGCGGTCCGAGCGGGCCGCGGCCAGCAGCCCCGACCGGATGGCGTCAATTTCCGGCGCCGACACCAGCAGCTCGTAGCTCCGCACCGGGTACTGGGCCAGGCAGGTGATCCGCTCGATGTTCCCGCCGCCCTCGGCGATCGCCCGGGCTGCGGCGTGCAGCTGGGTGGCTGAGATCGACTGCGCCAGCAACGTGACGGCGAACCAGGGGAGATGTCGGAACGACTGCGTCGGCCCCGCCTGCGTGGTCGGGCTGTCCGGCACCATCTCGAAGTCGATCTGCACGCCCCGCTCCCAGCCGAAGAGCAGCAGCTCCTTGAACAGGTCGCGCCCCTCCGGCATCGTGATCAGCACGCTGAGCTGCAGCCGCTGCCGGATGGCGATCTGCTCGACATCGAGCACCTCCGCCTGCCCCTCCGCCAACAACGCCATGAGCGATGCCGTCAGACCGGGCTGGTCCTGGCCACTCAGGTGGACGAGGACCTGCCCTTGGACGGGATGAGCGTCGGAGCCGACCGCTCCCGGTTCCACCTGGGGAAGATCCTCGCCGGCGATCAGCGGCCGGCGGCCTTCAGCGCTTCGTAGATCTCTTTGCACGTCGGGCAGACGGGGTACTTCCCCGGGTCCCGATTCGGGATCCACTTCTTGCCGCAGAGCGCAATGACCGGAACACCCTCCACAGCGCTGCGCACGATGTCCGCCTTGCGGACGTAGTGGGCGAAACGATCGTGATCGCCATCATCGGTGTCGGTCAGTCGAGGTTCGATGACCGTCTCGGTGACGGTGGCTGATCCGGCGGCCAGCAACGGTCCATGCGTGCCCATCGCTGTTGCATGCTATCCAGGTGGAGGTCGCTCGACCCCAACCCTGCTGGTTGCTGAGGTTTCCGCGGACGTCGAGAGGGGGAGCCCGGCGGTCACTCGCTCGACGAAGGCCACGATGTCGGAGACGACCTCTTCCCTGTTGGTCTCATTGACCAGCTCGTGGCGGGCGCCGTGATAGAGCTTGGCGGTCTTGTCCAGGGACGGCATGCGTTCCACCGCGTCGAGCGACGCCTGGTAGGGCACGAACGGATCCTCCGTACCGTGGAGGAACAGCACCGGCACGACGATGCGGTTGAGCTCGGCATTGAACC
>JAXDQG010000168.1:0-2791 GCA_034667945.1 Acidimicrobiia bacterium
GACGTCATCGACGGGGACAACATCGGGCGGCTGCTCGGCCTTACGGGCAAGGTCGTCCGCGAGTGGTTCAACGAGGTCATGAACCGCCACGGCGCCAGCCTCCACACGTGGATCATCCTTCACCACGGCCTGAGCGGCGAGAGCCTCAGCCAACGGGACGTCGCTGGCCTCTTGGGCATCGGAGGGCCGTCGCTGGTGCGCCACCTCGACCGACTCGAGAAGGAAGGCCTCGTCGAGCGTCGACGGGACGAGCGTGACAGGCGCGTGGTCCGCATCGCGGTCACGCCGGCCGGCAAGGAGCGTTTCCGAGAGCTTCGCGAGGTCGCCCGCCGCAGCCATGCCGAGTTCGACTCCATCCTCAGCCCGGAAGAACAGGTGCAGCTGAGCGGCTTGCTCCGACGGGTCCGTCAACATTTCCTCGCCCTCGACGAAGGAGCGTCATGAGCAGCACAGATCTGGCGCCACCCGGGGTTGTCGGCCGCGATGTGGACGAGGTCATCCACACCGAAGGCCTCACCAAGGTGTACTCGACGCCCGGTGGCGACCTCGTCGCCGTCGACCATCTCGATCTCTCTATCCACCGGGGCGAGATCTTCGGCCTGCTGGGACCCAACGGGGCCGGCAAGACCACCACCGGCGGCATGTTGACCACCCGGGTCGTCCCCACCAGCGGGCGGGCCATCGTTGGCGGCATCGACGTGATCGCGCATCCCGCGGTGGCCAAGCAGGCCATTGGGGTCGTGCCCCAGTCGAACACGCTCGACCGGGCGCTGACCGTGTGGGAGAACCTGTATTTCCACGGCCGCTACTTCGGGATCTCGGCGCGGGACTCAAAGGCCGCGGCCAACGACCTGTTGGTGAGGTTCCGGTTGGCCGATCGGGCCAAGGCGCCGGTAGCTGCGTTGTCCGGCGGCATGGCCCAGCGGCTGATGGTGGCCCGCGCCATCCTTCACCGACCGGCGATCTTGTTCCTGGATGAGCCCACCGCCGGGCTGGATCCGCAGAGTCGGATCGCCATGTGGGAGATCCTGGGCGAGCTCCACGGCGAAGGGCAGACGATCCTGCTCACCACTCATTACATGGAGGAGGCCGATCAGCTTTGCGACCGGTTGGCGATCATGGACCGCGGGCGCATCCTTGCCCTGGGTACGCCTGCCGAGCTGAAGGCATCGGTGGGCGCCGACACGATCATCACGGTCTCAGCCGATGGTGACCTCGAGGCCCTGGCGGTGGTGCTGGCTCGTGAGGTCGACCGGGTCGACGAGGCCCGCAAGGTCGAGAACACCATCCGGCTGGCGGTGAAGGGCTCGGAGGGCTTGTTGCCGGCCGTCATCGAGGTGGCCGACCGGCACGGTTTCAACGTGACCGACCTGAGCCTGACGGAGCCCACGCTCGAGACCGTCTTCATCAACCTCACCGGCAAGGAGCTGCGGGACTGATGACTCTCACCACGGCACCATCCGAGCGTACGACGGGCTCGGTCCGGGGGGCCGAGATCGGCCGTTCGGCCACCAAGGCGGGGCGGGCTGCGTTCGGCGCCTTGCTGCTGCGCGATCTCACCGTCTTGCGCAAGACGCTGAACGAATTCATTCCCAGAACGGTCATGCAGCCGCTGCTGCTGGCCTTCGTGTTCCTCTACGTCTTCCCGAAGATCGGCCAGGGCGTGGGCGGCGGGGGAGGAGCTGCCGGGGAGTCGCGCTTCGCCACGGTGCTCGTGGCGGGCGTCGTCGGTCTGGCCACGCTGTTCCAGGGGATCCAATCGGTGGCGCTGCCGATGGTGCAGGAGTTCGGCTACACCAAGGAGATCGAGGACCGCGTGTTGGCGCCCCTGCCGGTCTCCATGGTGGCGGTCGAGAAGGTCGTTGCCGGTGCCATTCAGGGCTTGCTGGCTGCGGTCTTGGTGTTTCCGATCGCCGCGGTGGTGCACGCCAAGCAGGTCCACATCAACCTGTCCGTGCACTGGTTGCTGCTGCTGACGCTGCTGCCGTTGTCGTGCATCCTGTGCGCGAGCCTCGGGTTGAGCTTCGGCACCCGGTTTGAGCCCCGCACGGTGCCCATGCTGTTCGGCATCGTCGTCTTGCCGATGACGTTTCTCGGTGGCACGTACTACCCGTGGACGTCATTGTCGGCGGTGAAGATCGGCAGCTTCTCGTGGCTGCAGGCGCTGGTGTTGCTGAACCCGCTGATCTATGTGACCGAGGGGATGCGCGCGGCGCTCACCAATTCCAGCCACATGCACCTGTACGTGATCTATCCGGCGATGCTGGGCTTCACCGCGCTGTTCCTCTGGCTGGGGATCAACGGGTTCAAGCGGCGGGTCCTCTCCTGAGCGCCCTCGCTACCCGCTCCCGGCCCGCACGTGCGGAGCGAAGGCGCGCTGCCACTCTGGGCGGTCGGTCCGGCATTTTTAGCCAGATCAGCGGCACGGAAGAGGTCTTTTTCGCCCATAGGACTTTCCCCGGTGACGAAAGCCGCCGGCCTTGGGGCGAGGCCCGAAGGAACGTCCACCGCCGGGTCTGTCGGCGCCTCGGATTGGACGAGTCGGGGGCACCCCAAGTGACTCAGTCCCGGGGTTCCTCGATTCGTCACCGTGGAAAGCGGTAGGGGCGACAATTTGGACCCCCGTACAGCGCAGAATGCGGCCGCGCAGCTACTCCGCGTCATAGCAATTCGCATGACGGTTCGATGCCGGGTACGTCGCCCCATCCCCCGGTGTAGGGTCTGGCGCCATTCGTCGCGATGAGCTTGCGCCGATAAGCCCGAGGGGAACGGGGTGACGGAGCCACCTGCA
>JAXDQG010000169.1:0-10400 GCA_034667945.1 Acidimicrobiia bacterium
GGCGACTGCGGGCCGCGCTGCGGCCGGAGGACATTCCCGGGCGCTGGGGCGGCGAGGAGTTCCTGGTCCTGCTCCCTCGCACCGACATGCCGACTGCGTTGGCCGTGGCGGAAGATGTCCGTCGCGCCGTGGCCGAGCGACCGGTCGACTTCGAGGACAGCGACATCCGGGTCACGGTGAGCATCGGCTGTGCGGTCGGGCTGAGTGACGATCCCGAAGCCATCCTGTCCCGCGCCGACATGGCGCTGTACCGGGCAAAAGCCAGCGGCCGGAACCGGGTCATCGCCGCAGCCGACCTCGTCGAGCCCGCGGCGACCGAGGGCTGGGGAGCGCCAGACGCCAAGGAATCCCTGGAGATCCCGCAGTCGCTCGCGGTAGAGCAAGCCGAACGCCCCGGGGCCACTGAGATCGAGCGCCGCGACGAGGCTGGAGTCGTTCAGGCGATGCCCGGCGTTCAGGCGATGCCCGGCGTTCATGCGATGCCCGGCGTTCAACGTGTCGGGCCCCTCGCATAGGGGTAGGAACGGCGAAACGACGTGAGGGAGTGTGGGCTCCAGGGCCGACCGCGTGCCCCGCCCCCCGACGGGGCATGATCTCTCCGTCGTCACCCGAGAGGAGCGTTCCATGAACACGCATCTGCTGCGCCAGGCGGGCGATCGCACATCCGACGCCTTGCGCGCTGCCGGCGATCTGACCGGTGGCGCCCTGCGCACCGCCGGCGGCCTCGGCAGCGACGCCGTTCGCTCCGCCAGCGAGTTGGGCAGCGACGCGCTGCGCTCGGCCGGTGGGCTCACCGGCAGCGTGCTCCGTGTCGCTGGCGACCGTAGTGGGTATGCGCTCCGCTCGGCTGGTGGACTCACCGGAGGCGTGCTGCGCACCGCCGGCGACCGAGGCGGCGATGCACTCGGCAAGGCCGGCGATCTGGGGGGCGAGGCACTCTCGGCGGCCGAACGCCTGGCGGCCGAGGCGGTCTCCGTCGTGGAGCGCTTTGGTGGCGAGGCCATCTCGCTGGCCGAGCAGATTGTTCGCGAGGTGGGCCGAAGGGCCGCGGACGCAGCATCGGAGGTCGGCGATGTGCTGGCTGACAGGGTCGCCCCGGTCAGCGACACGCTGTCCGAGTTGCCGGTGAAGGTGCGCCGGCTGCCGACGTGGGTCATCGTGGCCGCCATCTTGACCTTCGGCCTCGCCGTGGTGGCGTTCGTCGCCATTCGCCGTCGTCGTCAGGGTGCGTCGGAGGCGACGCCGCCGGCGGGCTCGAACAACGGCAGCGCGGGCGTTGCTGGAACCATCCGCAGTCCCGCCCCGGCCGCCGGCCGGTAGCCCTCAACCCTCGCGGCCCGAGCCGGCCACCCACCAGCGGCACCGGATCCACATCGTGCAGCGTCTCGACGCCGCGCCCCTCTCGGGCGACGAGCTGGCTCGCGTGGACGCCCTCTGGCGCGCCGCCAACTATCTGTCCGTCGGACAGATCTACCTCCTCGACAATCCCCTGCTGCGCGAGCCGCTCGAGCCCGAGCACATCAAGCCCCGCCTGCTCGGCCACTGGGGCACGACGCCCGGGCTGAACTTCATGTACGCCCACCTCAACCGGGTCATCGCCCGGCGCGATCTCGACATGATCTTCGTGGCCGGACCCGGTCACGGAGGGCCCGGCCTGGTGGCCAACACCTGGCTGGAAGGCACCTACAGCGAGATCTACCCGGCGGTCAGCCGCGACGAGGAGGGCATGGCCGGGCTGTTCCGCCAGTTCTCCTTCCCGGGAGGTATCCCAAGTCACGCGGCGCCGGAGACGCCGGGCTCGATCCATGAGGGCGGTGAACTGGGCTATTCCTTGGCTCACGCGTTCGGGGCGGCCTTCGACAACCCGGGGTTCGTGGCGGTGTGCGCAGTCGGAGACGGCGAGGCCGAGACCGGGCCACTGGCGACGAGTTGGCACGGCACCAAATTCCTCGACCCGACCGGGGACGGCGCAGTGCTGCCCGTCCTGCATCTCAACGGGTACAAGATCGCCAATCCGACCCTCCTGGCCCGCATCGGGGACGAGGAGCTTTCGGCCGTGCTGGTAGGCGGCGGCTGGGATCCGTATCTCGTGGCCCTGGAGCCCGGTGGCGATTCGGCATCGGTGCACCAGCAGATGGCCGCCACCCTCGACCACGTGCTGGATCAGATCGCGGCGATCTGGGAAGGGGCTCGGGGCGGCTCGAGGCGGCGGCCGCGCTGGCCGATGATCGTCCTGCGCACGCCCAAAGGCTGGACCGGCCCCAAAGTGGTCGATGGGCTGCCGGTGGAGGGCACCTGGCGCGCCCACCAGGTGCCGTTGGGCGGAGTGCGGACCAACCCCGGGCACCGGGCCCAGCTCGAGGCCTGGATGAAGAGCTACCGGCCGGAGGAGCTGTTCGACGAGCGGGGCCGGCCCCGCGACGAGCTGACATCTTGGCTGCCCCGAGGGGGGCGCCGCATGGGGGCGAACCCGCACGCCAATGGCGGCTTGTTGCGCAAGGACCTGCGGCTGCCCGATTTCCGTCGTTACGGGGTGGAGGTTGCGCGGCGCGGGACGTCGACGTCGGAGCCGACCCGGGTGCTGGGCGGGTTCTTGCGTGATGTCATCGTCGAGAACGAGGCGGAGCGCAACTTCCGGCTGTTCGGCCCGGACGAGACCGAATCCAACCGGCTGGGCGACGTCTACCAGGTCACTACGAAGGTGTGGGAGGCGGAGACGCTGCCGGTGGACGAGCACCTGGGGCCGTCGGGCCGGGTGATGGAGGTGCTCTCGGAGCATCTGTGCCAGGGCTGGCTGGAGGGCTACCTGCTGACTGGCCGGCACGGCCTCTTCTCGTGTTACGAGGCGTTCGTTCACATCGTCGACTCGATGTTCAACCAGCACGCCAAGTGGTTGAAGGTCAGCCGCGGGCTGGACTGGCGACGACCGATCTCGTCGCTCAACTACCTGTTGACCTCCCACGTCTGGCGGCAGGATCACAACGGGTTCTCGCATCAGGACCCCGGGTTCATCGACCATGTGATGAACAAGAAGGCCGAGATCACCCGGGTGTACCTGCCGCCGGATACCAACTGCCTCCTATCGGTCGCCGATCACTGCCTTCGAAGCCGCGACTACGTCAATGTCATCGTTGCCGGGAAGCAGCCCTCGCTGGATTGGCTCGGAATGTCCGAGGCTGTCCTGCACTGCACTCGGGGCTTGGGCATCTGGGAGTGGGCCGGCACCGAGGAGCGCGAACCTGACGTGGTTCTGGGCTGCGCCGGGGATGTGCCGACCCTGGAGACGCTGGCGGCAGCGGACCTGTTGCGGCGCAACCTGCCCGATCTACGTGTCCGAGTGGTCAACGTGGTCGATCTGATGCGGCTGCAGCCACCCAGCGAACATCCGCACGGGCTGTCGGATCCTGAGTACGACAGCTTGTTCACCACCGATCGGCCGGTGATCTTCGCCTACCACGGGTATCCCTGGCTGATCCATCGCCTGACCTATCGCCGTCACGGGCACGAGAATCTGCACGTGCGGGGGTACAAGGAGGAAGGCACCACCACGACGCCGTTCGACATGGTGGTGATGAACGACCTTGATCGCTTCCATCTGGTGATGGACGTGATCGACCGGGTACCCGCGCTCGGGATGCGGGCGGCGCGCCTACGCCAGCAGATGGTGGACAAGCGGACCGAACATCGGCTGTACGTGCGTGAGCACGGTGAGGACATGCCCGAGGTGGCCGATTGGGTCTGGCCGTACTGACATGCGCGTGTTGGTGGTCAACGCCGGCTCGTCCAGCCTGAAGCTCTCGGTGGTGGACGACGGGGGCGGCCCGGAACCCTCGCATCTGGTGGAGCACTGGGACCGCTCGGATGCGTCGGACATCGCTCGCTTCGTCGAGGAGTCGGCTGGGCGTGTGGATGCGGTGGGTCACCGGGTGGTGCACGGCGGGTCGTCGCTCCGGGAGCCGGTCGTGGTTGACCAGCGGGTCGAGGAGGCGATCCTGGCCTTGTCGAGCCTGGCACCTCTGCATCAGCCGGCCGCGGTGGCCGGGATGCGTACGGTGCGCCAGGTGTTGCGGGATAGGCCGCACGTGGCGTGCTTCGACACGGCGTTCCATGCATCCCTGCCTGCGGTTGCGTCGACCTATGCGCTGCCGGAGGAGTGGCGGGGGCGCTGGGATCTGCGGCGGTTCGGGTTCCATGGGTTGTCTCACGGCTACGCCGGGCGGCGAGGGGCCGAGTTGGTCGGCCGCTCGATTGAGGGGCTCCGAGCGGTGACGTGTCACCTGGGCGCCGGGGCGTCGCTGTGTGCCCAGTTGGACGGCCGATCAGTGGACACGACCATGGGGCTCACGCCGCTGGAGGGGTTGGTGATGGCGACCCGGTCGGGGACGGTCGACCCTGGCTTGGTGCTGTGGCTGCAGCGCTATGGGGGGCTCGGTGTCGACGAGGTAAATGAGGGGCTGGAACAGCGCTCCGGGTTGGCCGGCTTGTCGGGGACGTCGGGTGACTTCCGAGAGGTGATGGAGGGGATGCGGCGGCGGGATGCGCGCTCGGAGTTGGCGTTCGGGGTGTATGTCCACCGACTGCGGGGGTTGATCGGCGCGATGACTGCGGCGGTGGGGGGGCTGGATTTGCTGGTCTTCACCGGAGGGGTCGGTGAGCATTCGCCCGAGCTGCGCGCAACCGTGGTGGATGGGTTGGGCTACCTCGGAGTGGCGCTGGACGCGGATGCGAATGAGGCAGCTCGAGCGGATGCGGTGATCGGAGCGGCGGTGAGTGACCTGGACAGGCTGGGTGCTTCTGCGGCCGTGGCCGTCGTCACTGCCCGCGAGGATTTGGAGATCGCCCTGCAGGTCCGGAAGCTGTTGGGGGGCGAAGCCCGGTCAACGCCCGCCACGCCTGGGCGCCCCATTTCTTGACGCCCCGCCGCCCCACGAAAAAAAACCCCGTGCCGGCCCCCCGGAACATTCGAAAATCCCACGTGGTGCAAAGATTCGACGTCGATTCGCTGCAGCACAAGCCGAAAATGTCATACCTGCGGAGGATGATATTCGGCACGGGGTCGGCGCTCGCCCGCAATGAGCACCCGAACGACCACAGATAGTGTCCGACATGGTCGGGCAAGCTGCCGAGGTGCTCTCGATGTCCCCCTCCCCTCTCAACCCCCTCTACGTCCACGGCCGGGACCTGCTGCCCATTCGCATCGGCACGCCTCGTCGCCCCAACCCGCGCATCAAACGTCTCCTCGCCGCAGAAGACCGCCTGCGTCAACGCGTCGCCAAGCTCGACCGTCTCCTCGTCCGGCTCAGCATCGAGCGGCGCCGCCTGCTGCACGACATCGCCCACGTGCATGACGAGCTCCGTCCCTCCGCCATTGGCGCCCGCGGCCGCCGCCGCCGAGCCCTCAGCTTCGAAGAGCCACTTCCTCCCACCGCAAAACGGCCCACCCAGCTCTGGGGCCGCGCACTACGCGCCGTCTGCCTCGCCTTCCTCCAGCAGGCGAAAACCCCCCTCACACTGCGACAACTCCACGCCACCCTGCACCGGGCCGGCTACGCAATCGCCCACGCCCACCCGGCCAAGGCCCTTGCGGACGCCCTCGGGCACGAAGCCGACCATGGCCGAGCCAAACGCGTCGCCCGCGCCACCTACGCTGCCGCCCCACCAGGCCATATGGAGGCCCCGAGCACCACCCTGCCCGACTGGTAAGCCAGACCCGGTATGCCCCGCCCACCGTGACGGGTAACTAGCCCCCGGTCGGTGTGCAGCACGCGCGCAAAGGCGTTTGGGGGTGCCGATGATCGGGCGAGTCGGGCACTGGGTGGACGACCGTCTCGGCCTCTCCGCATTCGCCCGCCGCACCCTGCGCAAAGTCTTCCCCGACCACTGGAGCTTCCTGCTGGGTGAGGTCGCCCTCTACTCGTTCCTGATGCTCGTCATCACGGGCATCTTCCTGACCTTCTTCTTCAAGCCCAGCCTCGAGCAGACCACCTACCAGGGCTCCTACGAGCAGCTGCGCGGCGTCCCCATGTCCGAGGCCTACAACTCGGCCGTGCGCCTCAGCTTCGACGTCCGGGCCGGCCTGGTCATGCGCCAGATCCATCACTGGGCGGCGCTCGTCTTCCTCGGCGCCATCTTCGCCCACCTCTGCCGCGTCTTCTTCACCGGCGCCTTCCGCAAACCCCGCGAGTTGAACTGGCTCGTCGGCGTCACCCTGCTGCTCCTCGCCCTGGTCAACGGCTTCTTCGGCTACTCCCTTCTCGACGACCTGCTCTCCGGCACTGGGCTGCGGATCATGTACTCCGTGGTCTTGGCCGTCCCCATCGTGGGCACCTGGGCCGCCTTCCTCATCTTCGGCGGCGAGTTCCCGGCCCACGACATCATCACTCGCCTCTTCGTACTGCATGTGCTGCTGGTCCCGGCGGCCATCGCCGTGCTGCTCACCGCGCACCTCATGATCATCTGGAAGCAGAAGCACACCCAGTTCCCCGGTCCCGACCGGCGCGAGGACAACGTCGTCGGCACTCGGCTCTGGCCCACCTACACGGCCAAAAGTGTCGGGCTGTTCTTCCTGGTCGCGGCGGTGCTCTGCGCGCTGGGCGGCCTGGTGCAGATCAACCCCGTCTGGCTCTACGGCCCCTTCGAACCCTCCGCGGTCACAACCGCCGCCCAGCCTGACTGGTACATGGGCTGGCTCGAAGGCGCGCTCAGACTCTTCCCAGCCTGGAGCTTCCGCATCGGCCCGTTCACGATCTCGGAGCTCTTCTGGCCGGCCGTCCTGCTACCCGGCCTCACGTTCGCGCTGCTGTACGCCTGGCCCTTCCTCGAGCAGTGGCGCACCAAGGACTACGCCGAGCATCACCTGCTCTCCCGCCCACGCGACTCCGCGGCGCGCACCGCCATCGGACTCGGCACCTTCACCTTCTACTTCGTGCTTTTCCTCGCCGGCTCGCAGGACGTGATCTCGCAGATCCTGCACGTCGACGTCGTGGCCGTCTACTGGTGGCTGCGCATCCTGCTCGTCGTCCTGCCGCCGGTCATCGGGTTCGCCACCTACAAGTTCTGTCGGCAGCTGGCAGAAGGCACCAGGGAAGAGGCGATCCGGCGCACGATCGAGGACGCCGAGCGGGAGCGCCATCCCATCCCTGCCCTGGCGGCGGCATCCGCACCCGGACCGCCCGGGCCCTCCGAGCCCTCCTGGCCGTCAGCCGACCCGCCACCCCACTGAGCCGCCACCTCCCCCGGCGGACCCTGCCGAGACAGCCAGCGCACGAACAGGGCCAACCCCACCAGCAACATGGCCGCCCCGCCGTACGCCCACATCACGACGCCGGCCAGCTGTTGGTCGTCGATGGCGCCGGCACCCGTGCCGTAGCTGGCGTAGACCGGCCGCGACGCAAAGATCAGCGACGCCCCGATCGCGATGGACTCCAGCATCAGGGCGAACAGCACCGCAGCCACCAGGGGATAGCGGTCTCGCCGGGTGGCTTCGAACAGCACCGACCACAGAACCACGCCCGTGGCCACGAAGCTCAGGTGCTCAAGGGCGTGCACCCAAGCGTGAACCACCGCGGCGTCGTACGCCACCGGCAGATGCCAGCCGGCCACGGCGGCGGCATGAACGAGCCCCGCCAAGGGAACCGCCCACAGCCCCGGACGTCCCCGGAGCCAGCCCCGCGCCCGGCGCCGGAGGGGCAATAACCGCAGGCGCCAACCCAAAGGCAGCAGCCGCATCATCGTCGCCAGCGGACGGCCCAGCGCCAGCAGCGGCGAAGCCACCATCAGCAAGATCACGTGCTGCACCATGTGGGCGGTCAGCACTCGATCGGCCAGGCCGGCCGCTGGCGAAACCAGCGCGAACGCGAGCATCCCCAGGCCAGCCAAGAAGCAGGCCGTCCGTTTCCGCCCTCGCCTGCCGGGCCGTCGAAGCTCAACGCCCCCTGCGCCCACGAGGTAGAGGCACCCCGGCACGGTGACCAGGAAGAACAGCAGAAGATCAGCCACAGGCTGTCATGAAGAACACGTAGCCGGACTCCCACAGGATGAGCAGCAGGTTGGTCAATCCTGTCAGCAGTCCCAGCATGCCGAGAAAGTTCCGCAGCCCCAGCGGATTGCCCTCACCGTCGTCGACACCCTGGCCTTCTCGCCAGAGCTGCCACGACCACCACATGGCGAGCAGCGTGCCCAACGCCGTGACAACGGTGATGGCGTGCAGCACCCAGGTCACATCGGGATGCAGACAACGCAGCCGGGCCATCGAGGCGAAGGCCCAGACGTGCACGGCCCACCAGAACACCCCGGCCGTCACCGCGTACCACAGGCGCAGGCCTCGAGGCAGTTGGTCGCGCCCGCCGGCGGGCCGCCGGACCTGCTCCGACACCGTGCTCACGCCCACCACCGCACAGCCAGATAGAGGGAGCTCAGCACGAAGATCCACACCCCGTCCACGAAGTGCCAGTACATCCCCCACAGCCGCACGGTGAGATCGCGCTCCGGGCTGACACGGCCGGTCCATGCCTTGGCCTGCACCACGAGGTTCATCACCAGGCCGACCAGCACGTGCAGGCCGTGCAGCCCGGTGATCACATAGAACATCGAGGCGTAGGCGTTGTCCGTCCAGGTGTACGGCAGCTGCTGGTACTCCAGCAGCTGGTTCACCAGGAACACCGCACCCATCAGGAACGTCAACAGCAAGGCGATGCGGAGCCGCCCGACCCGGCCCCGATGCAACTGCCTCTCGCCCCACACCACGGGGATGCTCGAGCCGAGCAGGACGACGGTGAACAACAAAATGCGACCCACGTGGGGCTTCTCGATTCCCCCTTGCGGCCAATCGGGACTCTGCGCCCACAGGAAGAACCAGCCACTCAGCAGGGCGGCGAAGACCATCGCCTCGGTGACGATCACCCAGCCCATGCCCCACCAGCCGACCGGGTAGCTCCGGCCGGCCGAAGCGGGAACGGGCGGACGCTGGACGACCTCGACGCCGGCGGCTTCCACCGCAGTCACCGCAGGTCTCCCTCGGTGCGCCACGCCCATATGGCGATGCCCACAACCGCCGCGGCAATGCCGATGACCGCCATCACGGTGGCGGTGACCAGCATCCCGTAGAAGATGATCGTCAAGCCGGCGGCGACGAGCACCGGCAGATACGTCGGACGGGGAATGCCCAATGAGCCGGACGGTCGGGCCTCCATGCCGTCGAGCACGGGGTTGTGCCTGTGCACCGTCCCGGGACGGGAGAGCGACCAGGTGGCTTCGTCGCTTGTCTCCGATGACATGACCAACGGGCGATCGTCCCACAGCGGGTGTCGACTGGAGACGACCGGTATCGAGTCGAAGTTGTACTCGGGTGGCGGCGAGGTTGTCGCCCACTCCAGCGAGTCGGCGCCCCAAGGATTGGGACCGGCCCGCTCACCGTGGCGGCGGGCACGGATCACTGCCACAACGGTGAGCAGCGTGCCCACCCCGAAGGCAAAGCCGCCAATGGTCACGACGACGTTCAACGTGGCCCAGCCGAGGCCGTCGTCGTAGGTGTAGATGCGACGCGGCATACCCATCAGTCCGAGAATGTGCATCGGGAAGAACGAGACGTTGAAGCCGATCAACATCGTCCAGAAGCTCCACTTGCCCAGCGATTCGCTGAGCATCTTCCCAGTCATCTTTGGCCACCAGTAGTAGATGGCACCGAAGATCGGGAACACCACCGCTCCATTGAGCACGTAGTGGAAGTGGGCCACCACGAAGTAGGTGTCGGTCGCTTGCCAGTCGAATGGCAATGCGGCCACCATCACGCCGGTCAGTCCACCGATCAGGAAGACCAAGAGGAAGCCGACGTTGAAGAGCATCGGAACCGTCCAGTTGGTCTTTCCTCGCCACAAGGTGGCAATCCAGACGAAGTACAGCACGCCGGACGGAATGGCGATGACGTGGCTGGCGGCCGAGAAGACGCCCATGGCGAAGGCCGGGACGCCGGTGGCGAACATGTGGTGCACCCAGACGCCGAAGCTGATGAAGGCAATTGCCATGAAGGCGGCGACTGCCCAGGTGTACCCCACCAGGCGTTGGCGGCTGAACACGGGGATCATCATCGACACCATGCCCACCGCTGGCAGGAAGAGGATGTATACCTCCGGATGGCCCCAGAACCAGAAGAGGTGCTGGTAGAGCAGCGGGTGCCCTCCGTGCGCCGGCACGTAGAAGGCCGTGCCGAACTGTCGGTCGAGCTCGAGCAACCCGGCCGCGACCGTCAACGCCGGCACTGCGAACACGATCATGAACGCCATCGCCAGAACCGACCAGACGAACATCGGCATGCGGTTGAGCGTCATGCCCGGTGCCCGCATCTTGAAGATGCTGACGATGAAGTTGATGGCCCCCACGGTCGTCGAGATGCCGACGAAGAT
>JAXDQG010000170.1:0-5797 GCA_034667945.1 Acidimicrobiia bacterium
TTCGAGCCCCTCGGCGGCGATGTAGCGCCAAACGTCCAGCTCGGTCCAGTCCGAGATCGGGAACGCCCGCACGTGCTCACCCGGGCTGATGCGGCCGTTGTACAGCTGCCACAACTCCGGCCGCTGATTTCGCGGATCCCACTGCCCGAAGGCGTCCCGGAAGGAGAAGATGCGCTCCTTGGCCCGGGCCTTGTCCTCGTCACGCCGGGCGCCGCCGATGCAGCAGTCGAAGCCGTGCTGTGTGATGGCGTCGAGCAGGCTGGTGGTCTGCAGCCGATTGCGCGATGCCCCGAAACCCGGGTCGGGCACCCGACCCCGGTCGATGGATTCCTGCACGGACGCCACGATCAGCCGCTCGCCCAACTCGGCCACCCGACGGTCACGGAATTCCAACGCCTCGGGAAAGTTGTGCCCGGTGTCGACGTGCACGATGGGGAACGGGAACGGACCCGGGCGGAAGGCGCGCTCGGCCAGGCGGAGCAGCACGATCGAGTCCTTGCCCCCGGAGAACAACAGCGCCGGCCGCTCGAACTGACCGGCGACCTCGCGCAGCACGTGCACCGCGTGGGCTTCGAGCGCGGCCAGATGGGAGCGGGTGGGATGACCCCGGTCGAGGCGGAGGTCGGTCTCCAGGAAGGTCATCGCTCGAGCTCCTTCAGTGCGGGATGCGAGGTCACGAGTGGCGTGACGACCAGGTGGTACGCGAGTACGGGGTGCGTGCCGGACTGGGACGCGAGTGAGTCGAAGGGGGCGGAGTGGCGCCGGGCGGCGTGCGACGGGCTCACAGGTGCAGCCCGCATTCCGTCTTCTCCGAGCCGGCCCAGCGACCAGCCCGTGCATCCTCACCAGGGGCAACCGCCCGGGTGCACGGCCAACAGCCGATGGACGGGTAGCCCTGGTCAACCAGCGGATTGACCGGCACGTCGTTGGCCCGGATGTAGGCGGCAACGTCGTCGTCAGACCAGTTCACCAGGGGATTCACCTTGATCAGCCCCCGCCGGTCGCGTTCGACCACGGCGGTCTCCTCGCGTGAGGGGCCGTCGGCTCGACGCAGCCCCGACAACCAGGCGATCTTGCCGGCCAAGGCCTTCTCGAGCGGCTGCACCTTGCGGGCGGCGCAGCAGGCGTCGGTGTCCGTGCGCCACAGGTCGTCGAGTGGGCGGTCGGGCTGCGTGACCACCAAGTTCGGGTTGTAACGACGGCGAACGGTCTCGACCGTCTCCAGCGTCTCGGGGAAGTGGTACTGCGTATCGAGGAAGATGATCTCGATGGCCGGTTCGACCTTGGTCGCCACATCGATCAGCACGGCGTCGGTCATCGAGGCCGTGAGGCACAGGCGCCGCCCGAAGTGCTCGACCGCCCAGGCCACGATGTCGGCAGCCGGTGCTCCGTCGAGGAGGCGAGAGGCCTCGTCCAGGTCGGCGTCGCTGAGCGCCGGCGGCTCGTTGAGCGCCGGCGGCTCGTTGCTCACACGAAGGTCCACAGTGCCTCCACGGCCTCGTCGATCGTCAGCTCATGGGTCGGGATGACGACCTCTGGCCGAAGCGGCGGCTCATAGGGGTCGTCGACGCCGGTCAGCCCGCGGATCTCGCCGGCGCGCTGGCGGGCATAGAGGCCCTTCACGTCCCGCTCGGCGCATACGTCCACCGGCGTGGACACCCACGCCTCCACGAAGCGGCCGTCGTGGAGCGTCCGCAACTCATCCCGGATGCTGCGATAGGGCGAGATCACCGAGCACACCGCGGTGACGCCGTTGCGCGAAAGGAGATTGGCGACGAAGCCGATGCGCCGCACATTCTCCTCACGGTCGGCCCGGGTGAAGCCGAGCTCCGGTGCCAGCGCCGCTCGCAGCTCGTCCCCGTCGAGCAATTCCGCAGGTCTGCCTCTCTCCCGCAGCCGATCCACCAGCGCTCGTCCGACGGTGGTCTTACCCGCTGACGGAAGGCCGGTGAGCCAGACGGTCCTGGCAGTGAGGGGCGGAGCCGGGGTGTTGCGCAGCATCGGACCACAGACTAGTAATTGGCGACTAACCAGATCAACATTCCCGGTTTCGTCAGGATTCAAGTCTTGGAGGTGATCGTGACCCTGCGTCGGCCCTTTACCCTGCTCGTCGCGCTGTGCGCGGTGGCCTTCGTCGGGGCCGCGTGCGGCAGCAGCGGCGGCTCGTCGTCATCGAGCACCTCCACGGCGGGCTCCGCCGGCTCCCAGGCCGCCCAGGCGACCACATCGAGCACGGGCAGCGCGACGCTCCGGCTCGGCGTCTTCCCGAACGTCACCCACGCCACCGGCTTGGCCGGCATCGAGAAGGGCATCTTCGCCGACAAGCTCGGGCCCAATGTCAAGCTGCAGGTCCAGTCGTTCAACGCCGGGCCGGCGGCCGTCGAAGCGCTCTTCGGTGACGCCATCGATGCCACGTTCGTCGGTCCGAATCCGGCCATCAACGGCTACGTGAAGTCCAAGGGCGATGCCCTCCGGGTGATCGCCGGTTCGACCTCGGGCGGGGCCTATCTGGTGGTCCGGAACACCATCGCTGCGCCGGCCGACCTCAAGGGCAAGAAACTCGCCACACCGCAGCTCGGCAACACGCAGGACGTGGCCCTTCGCTCCTGGCTGAAGCAGAAGGGCTTGAAGGCGGACACCCACGGCGGCGGCGACGTCTCGATCCTCCCGCAGGAGAACGCCCAGACACTGGACGCCTTCAAGACCGGCGCCATAGACGGCGCGTGGGTTCCAGAGCCCTGGGCCACTCGGCTGGTCACGGAGGCCGGGGCGAAGGTGCTGGTCGACGAGCGCGACCTGTGGCCGGGCGGCCAATACGTGACCACCCAGTTGATCGTGGCCAAGAAGTACCTGGAGAAGTACCCCGACGTGGTGAAGCGCCTGCTCGAAGGGCAAGTGGCCGCCACCGACTATGTCAATCAGAACCAGGCGGACGCCCAGAAGGCCGCCAACGACCAGATCGAGAAGCTGACCGGCAAGCGGGTGGGTGACGCCCTCATCAGCGCCTCGTGGAAGAACCTCACCTTCACGGTCGACCCGGTGGCCACGTCGCTGAAGTCCAACGCCGACGCTGCGGTCAGCCTCGGCCTGCTCGATCTGGGCAACGTGGACCTCGCCGGCATCTACGACCTGAAGATCCTCAATCAGGTCCTCGCCGCTCAAGGAAAGCCGCAGGTAAAGCAGCTGTGACCATCACCGACAACGTCGGCATCGATCTCCGTAACTCGGCGGCCGGTCTCACGGCCGTCGGCCTTCAGAACGTCGGTCGACGTTTCGGTGTGGGTACCGGCGCCGTGCAGGCGCTCTCCGGCATCCACCTGGACGTGACCGCCGGCGAATTCGTCTGTCTTGTCGGCGCCTCGGGCTGCGGCAAGACGACGTTGCTGAACCTCATCGCCGGGCTCGACCAGCCCAGCGAAGGCGACATCTCGGTGGCCGGCCGTCCGGCGCTGATGTTCCAGGAAGCAGCCCTGTTTCCCTGGCTGACGGCGTCGCAGAACGTCGAGCTGGCGCTGCGACTCCGGGGCGTTCCCGGCCGTCAGCGCAAGGCCAAGGCGGCCGAGCTGCTGGGCATGGTTCGGCTGGCCGAGTTCCGCGATCATCGTCCGCACGAGCTGTCCGGCGGCATGCGCCAGCGGGTTGCCCTGGCCCGGGCGCTGGCGCAGGAGGCCGAGGTGCTGCTCATGGACGAGCCCTTCGGTGCGCTCGACGCCATGACCCGCGATGTGCTCCACGACGAGGTCGAGCGGGTCTGGGCGGAGACCGGTGCCACCATCGTGTTCGTCACCCACAACGTGCGCGAAGCCGTGCGACTGGCCGATCGGGTGGTGCTGCTCTCGAGCCGTCCCGGCCGGGTGGTCGAGACCTTCGCGGTCGATGTGCCACGGCCGCGGCGCATCGAATCGCCGGCGGTGTCCTCGTTGGCCGCGCACATCACCACCCGCCTCCGGGAGGAGGTTGCCAGTCATGGCCGTCACTGACCTGGGACAGCGCCAGTCGGCCCTCGAGGCCGAGCTGGCCGGGCTCGATGCGCTCGATCTGGCGGCGGCCCCGCGGCAGGCCCGCTGGCGACGGGTGTGGAGCGTCACCTGGCCCAAGCTGGCTGCCTTGGCCATTGGCCTGCTGGCCTGGCAGGTCGTCGTCTGGTCCGGCTGGCGGCCGACGTATGTGCTCCCGGGCCCGATGGACGTCGGCCGGCGGCTGCTGAGCGAAGTGGGCAAGGGCGAGACCTGGCAGGCGGTGGGCACCACCCTGCGGAGGGCCGGGTTCGGCTTCGGCCTTGCGCTCGTGATCGGCACCCTGCTGGGTGTGGTCGTCTCGCGCTCGCGGCCGCTGCGGGTCGCGCTCGGATCGCTGATCACCGGTCTGCAGACGATGCCCTCCATCGCCTGGTTCCCGCTGGCAATCCTGCTGTTCAAGCTGTCCGAGCGGGCCATCCTGTTCGTGGTGGTCGTCGGCGCTGCTCCGTCCATCGCCAACGGCCTGATCTCGGGCATCGACAACATCCCGCCGCTGCTGCTCCGGGCCGGGCGCGTGCTCGGAGCTCGTGGCGTGGCGGCCTATCGCCACGTCATCCTGCCGGCGGCGCTGCCGTCGTTCGTTGCCGGCCTGAAGCAGGGCTGGGCGTTCGCCTGGCGAAGTCTGATGGCCGGGGAACTGCTTGTTATCATCGCCAACAAGCCGTCACTGGGCGCCCGGTTGCAGTTCGAGCGTGAGTTCGCGGATTCCGCCGGCCTCTTGGCGTTCATGGTGATCGTTCTGGTGATCGGCATCGTCGTCGACGCCTTCGGCTTCGCCGCTCTCGAGCGGCGCTTGCGTCGCCGACGGGGACTGGAGCCCGCATGAGCACCATGTCGAAATCTGGCAGCAGCGGCGAGGGCGGTCGCTCGGCCGCCGAGGATGTGAAGGAGGCCAGTCGGTTCCTTCGCGGCACGTTGGGCCAAGAGCTGGCCGAGCACAGCGAAGCGTTCTCCGGCGACAATGCGGCGTTGCTGAAGTTCCACGGCGTCTACCAGCAGGACGATCGCGACCAGCGCCGGGCACTGGCATCCAAGAAGCTGCCGCTGGCCTATGTGTGCATGGTGCGTACCAGCGTGCCGGGTGGCGCGCTGACCGCCGGTCAGTGGCTGGCCATGGACGGGCTGACCGACAAGCTCTCGGATGGCACGATGCGCATCACCACCAGGCAGGGGATCCAGTTTCACTTCGTGGCCAAGGAAGGGCTCCGGCCGCTGATCGGCAGCTTGAACGAGCACTTGGTAACGACCAAGGGCGCTTGCGGTGACGTGGTGCGCAATGTGGTCGCGTGCCCAGCTCCCCACGAGGACCGGCGTCAGCATCATCTGTTGGCGACCGCGCAGACCATCGCCAACCGGTTCCGTCCCCGCACCGGGGCGTACTACGAGCTCTGGGTGGATGGGGAGAAGGCGGTCACCGCGGCCGATGGGTCTGCGGCCGCCGCTGGGGAGGAGGCCGAGGGCGAGGTCGAGCCCATGTACGGCCGGACATACCTGCCCCGCAAGTTCAAGATCGGCCTCGCCTGGCCGGGCGACAACTGCATCGATGTCTACAGCCAGGACGTCGGCGTCGTCCCGCATGGTGACGGCTACGTGGTCATGGCCGGCGGTGGGCTCGGACTCAGCCACGCTCGCGAGGACGACACCTACGCGCGTCTGGGCACACCCGTCTTCTGGGTGCCGGAAGAGCTGCTGGCACCGACGGTCGAGGCCATCATCACGACGCAGCGAGACTTCGGCAATCGCGAGGATCGGCACCGGGCCCGGCTGAAGTACACCAT
>JAXDQG010000171.1:0-2811 GCA_034667945.1 Acidimicrobiia bacterium
GTCCGTAGATTAGACGTCGCTCGCGGATCGCGCCGACCAATCGCTCAGGTCAGTTATGACCGGGCAGAGGGTTGAGACCGCGCCTCGGTCTCCTCAGGGCTGACCCAACCGGTCCAGCAGGGGCAATGTCACCCCCCGGCCGGCCAGCGCCGCCACCAGCCGATCACGGATCTCCATCAGCTGCGAGGGGCGAAGCACCTCTGTCCACTCGTCGAGCTCGCCCTCGACGACGACGCGCCCGTCCTCGACCCCGACATGGTTGATGCGCAGGCCCGCCCGCCAATCCGCGGGATCGAACGTGATCCGACGCCGGGCGCTGCGGGGAAGTGGCACCCGCCGACCGGCCACGGTGAGGGCCTCGATGTTCACGACCGCCTTGCCGTCCACGCCCTCGGCCTCCACCACCAAGCCGCCCAAGCGCGGGATCCGCCGGGCGACCACCGCCCCACGACCGTCCTCGATGGTGAGATGGGCCCAGGCGGGGAGCGCATCGCTCGGGAGCCAGCTGTGGAGTGCCCCCTCGTCGAGGAACGCCTCGAACTCGCAGCGCTGGATGGTCAAGGCAGGCTGCTCGCCGAGCTCGACCAGTACCGGGCCGAACCACCAGCGCAGCCGGCTGACCGCTCGGTCCGCAGCCTGCACGTCCGCCAAGCGGGCGTAGCCACCATCGAGCAGGCGGACCGCGAGCGAAGAGGCAGCTCCGTCGCTGGGCCACATCGTCCGACCGGCCGCAGCGGCCCAGGCTTCGAAGGCGTTCCTCGACGCGTCCATGGCCGCGAAGGCGGTGCCCATCGGATCGGCGGCCGACTCGAGCGCAGCCCGGAGCAGCCCGGTGCCCCAAGAGGCGAGCGATTGGGGCTCGCCTCGGGCGGTGGCGGGCCGGGAGGGGTCTATGGCGGAGGAGTCGGCGGGGGTGAGGTCGATCTCGTCCACGACGAAGGTGATCTGGCGGCCGGGACCGCTCAGCTCCAGCGTGCGACCGACGGCCCGGCGGGCGAACAGGCCGAGCACCTCGGCCAGTAGCCCGACGAAGCGGGGATCGTTGATGGCCGGAGGAGAGGCCACGATCAGGTCACTCTGGCTGCTCGACGTGCACAACCGGCAGCCCGAATCGGCGCTGCAGTCGGCTGGGCAGATCGAGGCGCAGCCATCTCGAAGCCGCCCTGGGCAACGTGGACACGACGATGAGGTCGAAGGCCGCCCGCTGCAGGACGGCGGCCACGGCGTTGACCGGGTCTTCGAAGGAGACCTCGCCGGTCACCGTGGCTCCCATGTCCGAGAGCTGCGAGAGCTGCTCGGCGAGCCGGCCCCTGGCATCGGCGCGGGCCTCGTCGTAAAGGGCCTCGAGTTGCGAGGCGCTGTAGGCGGCGAACGCAGCCAATGGCTCGGCGGCGACGATGACGCCCGCGAGCGCGGGCGACGTGGCCGGCATCAGCACGTGGATCTCGACCGGTCCCGGTGCGGCGGCCATCTCACGGCTGAGCATGGTGGTCAGGGCGGTGCTGCCGGCCGTCCTGTTGGCCACGACGAGAATGCGCTGCGCAGCCATTTGACGGCCGCCGACCACCCGCAGCGGATCGATCCGGTACGAGGCCCGCAACTTCACCCGATAGGCAGTGGCCCGCCCGTCGACGACGACCGTGTCGAACTCCATGACCCGGGCGACGCGCAGGTCGCGAATCGACTTGGCCCACTCGGCGATTCCCGTCTGGGCGGCCGCTTCCCAACTCGAGGCGTCGGTCGCGACGAATTCGACCACTCGGTAGACGCTGTGCGGATCGCGACGGACGGACACAGCTCGCCCTCCGGGGCTGTCGGCCTTACGCCGATTCGGGCGCCGCCCCTTGCGCCCACTCATGTGACAGGCGTCACATTATCGGGTTGATGCGGACAGTGTCCACATCGAGCAGGCGGACCATCCGCCCGCGTGGTCGCCACCGTACCGGACCGATGCCGCGCCGCGGCGTGCGCTTTGACGATACGTCACCTTGCTTCTGATGGAAGGGCGCGGAGGGTTGGTGCGGGTCGTCATATGGGCGGTATGAGTTTCCGCGGCTTGCGGGTGTCGGCGGCTTGCTGGATGGCGGCGGGTCGCCGAATGTCGGCGGGTCGATGCATGCCCGGTCCATTCGGAAATGCAAAGCGCTGACGTGATCCGCCTGCACCGGCGACGACGAACTACGGCACAAGGAGCCTGAAGAGGACCCGACCAACCGGATCAAACGAAGACAAACCCGATCCGAAACCCACCCTGATTCGTACAAATGCGAGGTGCTCGATGTCCGTCGTTCGTCTGCTTCCAGCGTGGTTCCATGGCCTGGCCGATTATGCGGTCGGCGCCCTGCTCATCATCGTCGCCGTGGCCACCGGCGGCTCGGCCGGAGCCGTGGCCACCGGCATCGTCGTCGGTGCCACCGTGTTGGTGGTCAGCATGCTGACCCGCTACCCCTTGGGCGTCGCCAAGGTGCTGCCCTTCTCGGTCCATTCGGCCGGCGACTACCTGGCTGCGGTGCTGTTGGTTGGCGCTCCGTTCGCCCTCCATTTCAACGATGGCGACCAAGGTCTGTCGATCTTCTATGTGATCGCCGGATTGGCAGTGCTCGCAGTGAGCCTGGTGACCAACTACCAGTACAGCCCAAAGCGGGAGTGGACGGCTGCAGCCGCGCCCATGCCCCGCCTCAGTCACTGAGCTCGCTCGGCGCCGACCGGCGTGCCCGACCGCCCGGAGCCCCGGGCGGTCACCGCCTTTTTCAGGCGCAAGCCTCAGGTGGCCACCGGCACCGGCCCGCCGACCTTGGAAGCCCGCTCCAC
>JAXDQG010000172.1:0-4974 GCA_034667945.1 Acidimicrobiia bacterium
CCAGGTGAGGAAGTCCTGGCTGTTCGGGGTGGGCGAGTGGGGCGTGCGCGCGCGGCAGCTGGCCTTGGGGGCGAGGTGGCCGGGGAGCCGTGACTCTATGTAGTCGCTCGGCCACAAATATTTCAGAAAGCGGCGCTGCGGCACCACTTCGTTCGCCGCGTAGTTCGTCGATTCGACGTCGATTCGATGGGCCCGGGCGAATTCGACGGTATGCCCGCAGCATGTGTCGGCGGTCACAATGGGCGCCAGTCGAGCTACGGGGAGTGGCAGCGAGATGGCGTCTGTCGCGCGGCTCTGGAGACGCAACCAGCGGGGCATGGCACACTCCGCTGATTCCTTCTCGAGCGGCCGCCCAGCGCCAAGGGACAACGACTTTGGGAGCTTCCTGGTGCAATTCGTCGACGTGAATCGTGAACACCCTGACATCGCGGTCGTCACCATGTCCCGTCCGGAGAGGCTCAACGCCCTCAGTCCCTCCCTGGCGAGCGACCTGCACGAGGCCTTCGCGCTGCTCGAACGAACGCGTGATGTCCGGGCCATCGTGCTCACCGGGGCCGGCCGGGCGTTCTGCAGCGGCTACGACCTGAGCAACGACGGCGACGCCGCCCCGGATAGCGAGGGACGAGGACCGGTCGGCAGCTTCTACCGAGTGCAGCAACAACTCAGCGACCTCGTCACCCGCATCCACGAGTGCGAGAAGCCGGTCGTCGCCGCCGTGCACGGAGCCGCGGTGGGCGGTGGGCTCGCCATTGCACTCGCCTGCGACCTGCGGGTGGCAGCCCCCGACGTCCGTTTCGGCTCGGTGTTCGTGCGCGTCGGTCTCTCGTCGTGCGACATGGGTGTCAGCTACTTCCTGCCCCGCATCGTCGGCGCCACACGCGCCGCCGAGCTCATGCTCACCGGCCGCTACTTCGGGGCGGATGAGGCCGACCGGTTCGGCATGCTCAATGCGGTCAGCGCGCCCGGCGAGCATGTGAAAGCTGCCGTCGAGCTGGCCGAGCAGGTCGCTCAGCACAGCGAGTACGGCATCTGGATGACGAAGAGCGGGATGTGGGCCAACATCGACGCCCCCAGCTTCCGACATGCGGTTGAGCTCGAGAACCGCACCCAGGCCCTTGGCACGTTCACCGGGAACCTGGAGGAGTACGCCGAGGCATTCCGGACCAAGCGATCACCTCGCTGGAACCCGATGTGACGTGGCGCGTGCCGGCTCCTCCCCCGGACGGGGACGCCGGCCAAAATCGGCCAACTACTTGGTAGGTGACGCAGCGTCTGCAACCTGTCACACTCTGCGTCGTGCGCCGCCAACGGTCTCGACAGCTGTTCTGCCTGGTCAGCGTGATCGGCGCGCTCACCGCGGCATGCGGCGGAGGTGGATCCCACCAGGCAAAACCACCGATCACGGGCTCCGGGCCTGCGCCGACCGAGGCAACAGCTGACGGGACGAGTACGAGTTCGTCCACGTCCACGACCACGCAGCCGTCAACCACAGCCGAGCCGCAGACCACAACGAGCACGACCCAGCCGGCCCCCTCGGAAGCCACCACGCCAGAGACGGTGCCGGCACCTCCGCCGGCGCCACCGCCCGGGCCCACGACGTACCTGGCTGTCGACCTTGGCAACAACGTCGTGGTCCTCAACGTCTCCGATGGATCGATGGTGCGTTCGCTCGGACAGGCGGACGTCAGTGCCGCCCTGATGCACCTGTCGGCGACTCACGACACCGTCTACGTCATGGGCCGTGCGATCGACATTGCCACGGGCACTTCTGCGGAGGCGTTCCCGGGCACGGGTGCCGGGTCCGATTTGGCGAGTGATCTCACCGGCACGCTGCTCGGCTGGACCGTGAATGGCATGTCCTGCGATGCTGCTGGCCACTGCACGGGCAACGAGCTGCAGATCCGCGATCTCGCCGGTGGACGCACCCGCACGCTCGGGCCGGTGGGCCAGGAATTCCAGAACCGACCAGCGTTCAGCACTGATGGAAACGTCTTGGCCCTTTCAGAGACGCAGATGAGCTCGCGGGCGCTGATCCGGGTGCTCGATCCCTTCGGTGCCCGGGACCGCACCGATGGGAAAGCGCTCAGCATTGCCGGCTGCGACCTGTTGCCGGCTCAGTTTCGAGGAGCAACCCATAATGTCGTGGCCGTCAGTAGCTGTGTGAACGGACCCGTTGAATTGGTCGAATTCGACGCGGACAGCGGTGCAATCGTGAGCCAGCTACGTCTGTTGGACCCCCCAGGCGGCGCCGCGCTGGTGTCCTACGACCGCAGCGGCGAGTTCCTGCTGGTCGGGCGGTACATGCAGTCATCCCTCGGCGGCTTCCAAATCCTGCCGCCGGCCACGGTCCGCAATGGCCAGCTCGTCGAGGTTCCGCTCTCGGTTCCGCTGTCTGGCGCATGGGTCGCCTGGTAGCCGCCCCGAGCGCCGCCAGACCGCCACATGCCAACATCACGCACCATGAGCCAGCCGCGTCTGATCGTCCTCGTCCATGGAGCCCTTCACGGAGCCTGGTGCTGGGCGGCACTGCAAGCCGAGCTCGACCGGCGGGGTGTTCCCAGTCTGGCCATCGACCTGCCCGGACACGGCGCCTCCACCGAGCCGCTGCGTGACATGCACGGCGACGCGGCCGCAGTGGCAGCTGTGCTCGAGCGCATTCCGGACGAGGTGGTGCTGGTGGGGCACTCCTACGGGGGTGCCGTGATCAGCCAGGCAGGAATGGCGCGGCAAGTCGCCCGGCTCGTCTATCTGAGCGCCCTCGTCCTCGATGTGGACGAGAACGCTGCAGACCTCATGGCCAACCTGCCACAGGGGGATGGCGTGCGTCAGCTGTTCGTTCGGAATGCCGACGGCACGCTGGGCGCGGATCCCACCAAAGCGGTCGACGCCTTCTACGGCACCTGCTCACCGGAGTTCGCGGCAGCCGCATCAGCTCGTCTCAGCCCCCAACGGGCCGCCACGCTGAAGCAGCCGGCGACCCTGGCCGCCTGGCGCGAACGTCCGTCGACATTCATCCGCTGCCTGCAGGACCGGGCGGTGACGCTGCCGATGCAGGACGCCCTGGCCAAGCGCTGCACCGATGTTCTTACGCTCGACTGCGACCACTCGCCATTCGGCAGCTGCCCCGCCGAGCTGGCCGATCTCCTGGCTCCAATGACTCGTCGTTGACGCGATTCGCGGCCATACAAGGACACCGCGTGGGATGCTAGGACGGTCGGCGTTCCTCGGGCGGTTCGGGGGCGAGGTCGCAGGAGGCCTGATGGCGCCGTTTGTTGCTTACCATGGCGTTCCCGCGGAGGCTCACCAGTCGAGGGTCGACGAGCTCGCACCACAGGGCTACCGGCCGATCTCGCTCAGCGTCTCGGGCGACCCGGGCGATCCCCGCTATGCCGCCGTCTGGGTGCAACGACCCGGCACCGGGTGGTGGGCGGTGCACGGTGTCGACGCTGCGGGCTACCAGGCTCGCTTCGACGAGCTGGTCGGACAGGGTTACGCCCCGGTGTTGGTCAGCGCCACCGGTCCCGCGAGTTCGGCCACGTTCGCCGCGGTGTTCGAGCAGGGTGTCAACGGCCGCTGGTTCGCCCGCCACAACCTCCGGTGGGGGGACGACACTGATCCGGACACGATCAACCAGGAGAACAACCGTGCCTTCGACCAGGGATATGTACCGCGCTGCCTGGCCGTCTACGGCGAGCCCGACGACCGCCGCTTTGCCGGTGTCTGGGCAGACAACACTGCGCCCACACCCTGGTCGTGGTGGTGGACCCCGCCCCAGGAGTATCAGCGCTTCTTCGCCGGCCTCGTGGCCGCGGGCGTGCGGCCGGCCCACGTGTCGGTGGGGACGGACGGCTGGCTTGTCTCGCTCTTCGTCGATCGGCCGATCGGCGAGTGGTGGGCCCGTCACCTGATCTCGGGCGACGTCTACCAGGCCGAGTTCGAGGCCCGCGTCGCCAACGGACTCATGCCCATCATGGTTCAGGCAGGAGGTTCGGGCGACGGGACCCGCTACGCCTCGGTGTTCGCCCGTGACGACGCCGTGCTCAACCGGAGCTGGACAGTGACCGGGCGGGCCGGCGGAGCCGAGGATGAGCTCGACGCCAACATCCGCACGTTCATGACCGCCAATGCAGTCCGGGCCGGGACGGTGGCCGTCGCCCGTGGCGGAACGACCCTCACCGCCAGGGGTTACACCTGGGCCGAGGACGGCTACCCGATCACGCAACCGGGCACGGTCATGCGCCTCGCCAGCGTCAGCAAGATCCTCACCTCGGCAGCGGTGGGGCGACTGGTCGCCGCCGGTCAGCTCAAATGGGACACGCCCGCCTTCCCGCTCCTCGGGATCACGTCGGCGTTGTTGTCGGATCAGACGCCGGATGCCGGCACAAAAGCCATCACCGTCCGCCAGCTGGTCGTTCGAACGAGTGGTCTCCAGCGCGACTACGGCACCGATCTCCGTGGCGTCGCCGCCCGCCTGGGGATCACCACCACGCCGACCCGGGATCAGCTGGTGCGCTACCTCTACGGCGAGCCGCTGGCGCACGCACCGGGCACCGCCGAGCTGTACTCGAACAGCGCCTACAGCCTGCTGACCTCGGTCATCGAGCAGGCGTCCGGGAGGTCATACATCGACGTCGTACTCAACGACGTGTTGGGACCGCTCGGTCTGACCGACGTGTGGGTTGCCACAACCGCCTCGGGCGGCACTCACCCGGGCGAGGTGCCTGCCTACGACCATCCGGCGGTCTCCCTTTCGCAGCTGCAACCGGCCACAGACGCCATGGCTCCCAACGCCTACGGCGGCGACTTCGTCCTGGAGGTGGGGGAGGGCTCCGGTGGCCTGGCCAGCTCGGCGCCGACGATCGCTCGATTGATCGACACGTATGCCGTGTGGGACGACGGCGGTCGGCGTATCGCCACCCGCCACGGCGACCTGGACGGGACGAGCACCGGAGCGTTCTCACGAGGAGACGGGCT
>JAXDQG010000173.1:0-6661 GCA_034667945.1 Acidimicrobiia bacterium
CGTCCGTTCGGGACTCCCACCGCTCACTCGACGACTCGATATCGGTGAACAGGAACGTCACAGTTCCGGCGGGCAGCGGCCCCACGCCGGCCATTCTGGCACAGGCAGGTCGCGGGCAGCATCGAGCAAGGGCGGCGAGGTACAGTCCGGATGGCATTCATCGGCGAGGCCGGGCGTCGTGGTCACGACGGCGGCCACCATCAACCAAACTGGACGAATTGCGGTTTACCCGTTGGTCGAGATCAACCTCCCGCCCAAGACGGGCCGCCCCCGGCATGCATTCGGGGCAGGAACTGACCGCGGAAGACGAGGGCTGCAGCCTGCAACAACGGCGACGGTGGCGCTCCCCCTTCGAGGAATGCGAGAGCAGAGGCGATCTCGACTTCGCTGTATGCGGAAGCATTATTGACGATTATTTGAGCGTACAGGCTTTCGTATCTATCTATCAATCCCCAGAGTTGTGAGTCTTCCCTCTGCCGGTGTCTCCAGAGGGGCTCTGCCACATACTTCGTCTTAAAACCCCGCGACGCTGCAGCAATCCAGAAATCCCAATCGTCGAAACCCGTTACATTGACTCTATATCCACCGATGGCATCCCAGACGCGTTGCCGCAGCATACAGCAATAACCGATCTGGTTGAAGTACTTCAGGCGATGCAGCTTGAATGCACCCGCTGGCCACACCTGTTCGACGTCACCGAACTCCCATCTGTCCGTATACACGATGCTTACGTGATTCTCGGCATCCAACGCGCGCGCACACGTTCCGATCATGGTGGGCTGGAGCAGGTCGTCCGCGTCGAGCGGCACGATGTAGGCATTTTGCGCCACGGAGATTCCAGCATTACGGGCAGCCGCAACACCGCCGTTCTCTTGCTCGATAATCCGGATCCTTCGCTTCGAGCCTTCCGCCACATCTTCCGCTGCCAGTTCGGCCATGATGGCGCGGGTCTCATCTTGGCTCCCGTCGTCCACTAGAACTACCTCTAGAGCGCGTCCGTCGTCTACCGATACGCTCTCCACCGTCTCCCGGAGGTAACGAGCAGAGTTGTAGCAAGGGATGACAACGGAGACACTTTCTCGACTGGCCGATTGGCTCATTGAGACGCTCCCCAGCTCTTCAGACGCCTCTCGTGTACAAGAGATTGCACTTGGCGCAGACTGGCATCAGCCCATTGTCGGCGACCGCTTTGCGCACGCGGTTGAATGCAACACTTTCCCACACGTCACGCACATCACTTCGTTCGAGGTTCCCCACGCTGAACTCAGGAAAGAACTTACAGGAAACCACGTTGCCGTTGGGGAAGACGTCCAAGCGACTCTGCAAGGCCAAACACCGCGACTTGTTCTGGGCAGGTCGGTGACTGCCAAGGATGAAGTCTTCGAGGTCGGCACTGTCTAGTTCGGGGTTGTAACGGACCTTTATCCGCCAAACTGCCGTGTTGATACGAAGCAACTCGGCCCGCAGATCGTCCAGGCGCGATGGATCGAGCTTGAACTTGTAGGAATACCAGCTGGGCTTCGTATCGACCATTCTTAGCGTGAGGTGAGGATGATGGTGTGCGACGTATTCATCCATGAGCTGCGACGTCCCGTCAGAGAGGTACCAAGGAAAGCTGAGGTACACGGTCTCCACGCCTTCCTGCTCCAAGAAGGTCACGAAGTCCAACAGTCGATTCAGCATGGCGTCTTGAAATACACAGTTGACGGTGATCTCTCCGAGGTAGGACCCCCGATGCTTGGCCTCGATGAGGGCACGGAGGCCCCCCAGGGTCTTCCGGAAAGAGCCTGAACCCCGCAGCGAATCGTGCTCTGCTTCGAACCCATCGAGAGCGATGACGAGTTCCAACCGCTCGGAGATGCGACACAGCGACGACAGCCGGCGTGCGAGCAGAGTGCCGTTTGTGCAGATAGATGTCCACCGGCGGTGCTCGTGAAGTATGTCTATCAAGCCATCCCAATCCCGGTAGATCAGAGGTTCGCCACCCCAGATGTAGACGTTGGACTGGAGCTCACGGGTGACAGCGAGCACACGGGCCACGATCGAGAGGTCGAGATCGCCGTGACGGTCATGCGGCTCGAGGTCATGGTGGTAGCCGAATTCGTTCCACTGATAGCAGTGATCGCAGCGCAGGTCGCAGCGGTTTGTGAGCTTGAAGGCCACCTCATCGGGGAGATTGCGGGGCCTCCAGTCAGGCTCATTGGCGGTTCGATTGGCTTCCGCGGCGGCCGGCGCGATCCGGCGCAGCTTCTCGAACGCCGCCCTGTCGATTGATGACTTCGGCCTCACATCCATTCGGTGACCTCCCCGAAACCGTTCACCGCCGATGGCTGCAAACAGCCATGCAGTTTGTCGATCGTGTCGTCCTCATCGAGATACGTGTCATGAGTGCCGGGCACGGTGTGAACAACCAGGCCACCCTGGGCCAGTCGGCGCCATGGCTGCGATTGCCCCGCACGACTGGAGCTGTGGGGTGTGATCAAGATCGCTGTTCCCGGATACGGCCTGGGCCGGTCTGCGTTGAGCACTTTGACGTAGCTGTGCTCGGTTCGGCGGTCCTGTCCCGGACAGGGCGTGCCGACGTCGAGCATGCGGGCGAGGGCCCCCCGGACCGTACGGATCAGGTTGCCCGACGCACCCTTGATCTGCCGCCAGCTGCGATCCGCCTGGACGGCTCGGAGATTGTCGACCGCGATCTCGTGCAGGGATGCGACCTCTCGCCGGCCGAGGGAGCACCTATCGTGCAGCAAGACGCTCGGCGTCTCGACCCAGCGGAGGTGGAGCTCGCCCGCCCTACTCGGACACCAGGCGTCGAGCAGCAGAAGGAGTTCCACCTCCTCCCCCGCGGCCAAGAGTTGTCGCGCCATCTCCCAGGCGACGGTTCCTCCCGAGCATGCTCCGGCCAGTGCGTAAGGCCCCTTCGGTTGAAGGCGTCGCATCAAGTGGACGTAGTCGACCGCCATGTCGAGCGCCGAACTATGAGGCTCGTAGCGGCCGTCGAGGCCTCGGGCCATGAAGCCATACGCTGGGCGGCAATCCGGAATGCGAGACAGCACTCTCGCGTAGAGGGTCATCTCGGCCATCCCGCCGTGCCCGCCCGGGACCACGAAGAGCGCGCTTCTTTCGCCCGCAGTGCGGATCTCCACGAGTGAGCCGAGGGAGGCCTTTCCTTCAGCAAGGTCGTCGAGCCGCTGGACGGACGAGGGGACCAGCTTCACGCGTCGCAGCACGGTCGCAAGATGCGCTGCAGTCGCCTCCTCGAAAAGCGGCGCCAAGGGCAGACGGCACTCAAATGCGTCCTCGAGCATGTACACGAGCTCCACTGCCTGCAGCGAATCGCCACCCACCTCGAAGAAATCGTCATGCGGGCCGATCGGCCGCTGCCCCAGCACGTCTTCGAACACCCGGCACACCTTCTCCTCCACGCTGTCGGCGAGGGGCCGGTGCGGAGCGTCCTCCACCTTCGGGGTCTCTGTCGCAGTTGGGCTCTGTACCGGCCACGGCAATGCCCCACGATCGACCTTGCCGTTGGACGTGAGCGGCAGCGACCGCACCAACACGAACTGCGATGGCACCAGGTGGCTGGGAAGGCGTCGCCGAAGCTGGTCACGCAGGTCGGCTGCGAAATCTGCGTCGACGGCAACCTCGTCTCCCGCGCTCACGGCGGACGTCGGCTCCACATAGGAGACCAGTTGTCGGCCGCCGGCCCTGGAAGTCCGGGGCACCACGGCCGCGTCGGCGACCCCCCGGCAGGCTCGCAGCGCGGCCTCCACCTCGCCGGGCTCCACCCGAAAGCCACGGATCTTGACCTGGTTGTCTGTCCGGCCGAGGAAGCGGAGATTGCCATCGCTGTGCCATCGCGCGCGGTCGCCGCTCCGGTACAACCGCTCGCCGTGCCGTTCGGCGAAGGGGTCAGGCGGGAAGCGGGCGGCGGTCAGCTCAGGGTCATCGACATAGCCGAGCGCGACGCCGTCGCCGCCGATGTAGAGCTCACCGTCGACGCCAGGGGGAACCGGCTGCATGTGCTCGTCCAGCACGTAGACGCGGGTGTTTGCGATCGGCCGACCGATCGGCAGCGGCCGGCCAGGCTCCAAGGTGCCCGCCTCAACGGGAAAGAAGCAGGTGAAGGTGGTGTTCTCGGTGGGTCCGTAGCAGTTGACGAGGCGACAACCGGGCGCCTCTCGCACGAAACGCTCCGCCCGGTCCGGGGACACGACGTCCCCGCCGACCAGCAGTTGCCGAAGTGACCGAAGAGCGCCCAGTTGTCGGTCGACGAACCGGTCGAAGAGGCCCGCCGTGAGCCACAGGATGGTAACTCCCTCCGCATGGATGACGTCACCCACCCGCTCCAGCGAGAGCGGGCGCTCGCCGAAGACCACCAAACGGGCGCCGGTGAGCAGCGCGCCCCAGATCTCGAAGGTGGACGCATCGAACGAAAGCGGCGCCAAGTGGAGGAAGACCTGCTCGCCGTCGAGCTGCGCGTAATCGGCTGAGGCGACGAGCCGGACGATACCGCGATGTGTCACCTCGACGGCTTTGGGCTCGCCGCTCGAACCCGAGGTGAACATGATGGCTGCGGCCGACTCGGCGGAGACAACGGGGAGTGGGATCTCCGTGGCCGCTGCGAGTCCCGGCGCGGCGCCCGTCGCGCTCGACCACCCGGCAGAATCGCCAGGTTCGGGGTGCACAAACCGCAACCGCCGTCCGGACGCGACTTGCAGCATGTGGTCATCGGCGATGACGACATCGACGCCAACCCGGCTGAGCAGCCGGGCCGTGTACGACATCGGCCAATCCAGCTCAACTGGTACGTACGCCGCGCCGGCTCTCAAGATGGCAAGCAGTGCAGTGATCCGGGCTGCGGAGGGTCGGAGGCGCAATCCGATCCGGTCACCCGGGCGCACACCGGCCTGGATCAGCCGGCGGGCCAGTTGCTGGGCCCGCTCGTCAAGCGTCCGATACGAGATGCGAACCGGTCCTTCGCAAACTGCGATCGCATCAGGGGCCCTGGCTACCTGCTGGGTGAACAACTCCTGGACGGAGGCGTCTCGGGGGTACACCGTCGTGGTCTGGTTCAATCCCGAGAGCAGCTCCTTCCTCTCGGCCTCCGTCAGCAAGGAAAGCGCGGAGATTGCAGTGCCGGGGCTGCATACGGCCTCGCTCAGCAGCGTGGCGAACTGGCCAAGCAGGCGATCGACCGAAGCCGCCTCGAACAGGTTGGCGTCATAGGAGACCTCAGCGCCGAGCCCATCGTCGCCATCCACCATGAGAACAGTGAGGTCGAACGAGGTCTCGCCGTTGTCGACATTCCACGATTCGATCTCGAGACCCTCGAGCTCCCAGCCCCTTCGGGGCACGTTCTGCAACCCGAACACGACCTGGAACAACGGAGGCCGGTCGCCCCGGCGCGGAGGATTGAGGTCCTGAACCAGCAGCTCGAGCGGCAGCTCCTGATGCGCGAAGGCTTGGGTGGCGGTGTACCCGACGCGACCGATCAACTCTCCGAAGCTGATCTGCCCGCTCAGCGCCGTGCGGAGAGGGAGTGGGTTCACGAACAGGCCGACCAGCGACCTCAGCTCCGGGTGACTGCGGCCGGATATGGGGCACCCGATCGTCACGTCAGTCTCACCGGTCAGCCGATACATGAGCGACGTGAACCCGGCCAGCAGCGTTATGAAGAGGGTTGCGCCCGTACGGTCGCTCAGCCGGCGCAGACCGATAGTCAACTCACCCGGTAAGCGCCATACCCTCGTGGCACTTGGACGCCGGCCCACCGCAGCGCGAGGGCGATCGGTCGGCAGCTCCAAGACTGGCAGTGGCCCGGCGAGCTGATGTCGCCAATAGGCGAGCAGGCGCTCGAGGTTCTCGCCTTGCATCCGGTCCCGCTGCCACATCGCGGCATCCGCATATTGCAGCGGCAAAGCCGCAAGAGGTGACGGAAGGCCACGAGAAAACGCGCCATAGAGATCGGCGAGCTCCGCCATGAAGATCTCGAAGGACCACCCGTCGAACACCGCGTGGTGCACGCTTACCAGCAGTACATGATCATCGCCGGCGAGACGCAGGAGAGAGGCACGCAGCAATGGGCCGCGCATCAGGTCGAACGGCCGCCGCGCCTCTTCCTCAGAGCGTCGCTCGACTTGCCCCTGCCGCTCAAATGGATCCAACGATGAAAGATCGACGACGGTCGGAAGAACCTGGAAGCCCTTGCCGACAACCTGCAGGAGTTGGCCGTCGGTGTAGTGGAACGTCGTGTGCAGCACATGATGGCGCTCGACAACTTTGTCCAGGGCCCGCGCTAGGGCAACCTGATCAAGCCTGCCCATCAAGCGGTGGGCCACCGTGAGGTTGTGCAACGAGCTTCCCGGGTGGAGTTGATCCAGGAACCAAAGGCGCTGCTGCCCGAATGACGCAGGGCTGCCGACAGAGGCGTCGTTGCGGGCGTGCGCCTCTGCGAGCCCCGCGGGTGAGGACCCGCTTTCGCGCTGGCTTTCAACCAGTGACCGGACCGAGTTCCAGAGCTCTCGTTGGCTACCGCCTGGGTTCGCTGACGAATGCGGTTCATGCAGCATGGTCGCCGGCCTTCCGGTTCAGTTGGCCTTCACACCCAGCGCGACCGGGGTGGACGGTGCCGAGTAGTACCGACAACACGCCGTGCAGA
>JAXDQG010000174.1:0-7194 GCA_034667945.1 Acidimicrobiia bacterium
GTCGCTCACCACCAGGGCAATGCGTTCGACCTGGCCTACGTGGCCGCCCGTCTGCACGGCGCCCGGCTCGTGGTGCGCGACGCCGCCGCGGCGTTCGACCGCAACGAGCACGACGCCGGGTTCTGGGCCACTCAGGCCTGGCTCGAGACCATGGACGCCGCCTTCCAGGTCACCAATGTCGGTATCCAGCTGCTCGGCGGTCACGGCTTCATCGTCGACCACCTGGCCGAGAAGCGATTCCGTGAAGCCCGCATGCTGGCCCTGGCGGCCGGCGCCCGCGACGCCGCCGAGTTCGACGTCGCCGCCCACGTCCTCGATGTCGAAGACCCGCTGCTCGCCAGCTTGGAGCGATCATGATCGAGCTCGACAAGAAAACGCAGGAGATGCTGGAAGAGGTGCGGAGTTTGGGCCGCACCTACATCCGGCCGATGGGCCTCGAGGCCGACCGCACTGCCATGCCGCCACCGGTCGACCACGAGTTCTATCTGATCTGCACCCGCCAGGGCGGCATCGTCTCGAGGATGATCGGGGCGGAGGAAGGCCCGACTGCGCTCGATTGGAAGCCGGTGCGGAACTTCCTGCTGGGCGAGGAGACCGCCTATTGGGATCGGGGGGTGGCGCTCTCGCTTCCCGGCCCTGGTCTCGGCGGGCCCGCACTGCGCAACACCGGCACGCCGGAGCAGCGCGAACGGTTCCTCGGCATCTTCAACGATCATTCCAAGGCTCGTTGGGGCGCAATGGCCATGACCGAGCCGAGCGCCGGCAGCGACGTCGCCCGCATCCAGACCCGGGCCCGTAAGGACGGCGACGAGTGGATCCTGAGCGGGCAGAAGATGTTCTGCTCCAACTCGGCCCGGGCGGACTGGGTGGTCGTTTGGGCCACGGTCGACCCGGCGCTGGGTCGCAACGGGCATCGGGCCTTCGTGGTGGAGCGGGGGACGCCCGGCTTCGAGATCCTGAAGATCGAGCACAAGATGGGCTCGCGGGGCTACGAGACCGCCAGCTTCGCTCTCGATGATGTGCGCTTGCCGGCCGACAACCTGCTGGGCGGCGAGTCGTTCTACGAATCCCGCAAGGGGTTCAAGGCCTCGATGGCGACGTTCAACATGACCCGTCCACTGCATACAGCCCACGGGGTCGGCATGGGCCGGGCCGCGCACGACTTCGCCCTCGATTTCGTGAAGGCGGAGTACCCGATGCAGGGGCGGCGGCGGCAGCGTGCGCTCGAGCGGCTCGCCCGCATTCAGCGAGGGCTGCACACCGCCCGCCTGATGTATCTCAATGCCGTCTGGCTGGCCAAGCACGGCGAGTCCAACGTGCTGGAAGCGAGTTTCGCCAAGATGTATTCGCCGCCGGTGGTGCTCGAGTCGGTGGCCACCGCGCTCGACATCCTCGGTGAGGCCGGCGTCCGCAACGACAAGATGCTCGAGAAGCTCTATCGGGACGTGAAGATCCTCGACATCGGCGAAGGCACCCAGCAGGTGCAGCGCGTGGTCGTGGCCCGCCAGCTGTTCGATTTTCCTCGCGACAACTGAAGCTGGGGGCGCTCCCCCGGCCCCCGGATGCCGGCTGTGTCTCAGCTTGCTGTGAAGTTGGCGTCGCGGCGCTCCATGCGGGCGCGCACGCCTTCTTTGGCGTCATTGCTACGAAGGGCTGCGCGCACCAGCTGATCGGTATCCGCATGGTCGATGCCATCGCGGAAGGCCATCTCGCGATTGATGGTGGCCTTCATGGCCTTGAGGCTGAGCGGTGCGTTGCGCACCAGCCGTTCGATGATGGCCGACGCCGCTGCCTGTAGCTCCTCGGGCGGCACGCAGCGGGCGATCAGCCCCAGGTCGGCCATGCGTTGAGCAGGTAGTGGGTCGCCGAGCAACAAGATCTCCCGGGTCAACACCGGGCCTCCCACCTCCAGCAGCTTCTTGGTGAGGAACCACGACGGCGCCAGGCCCACCTGGGCCAGCGACATGCCGAAGCGGGCGGCGCTCGATGCCACCACCAGGTCGCAGTGCAGCGCCAACTCGTTGCCGCCGGCGATGGCCGCGCCCTGAACCACGGCGACCACGGGCAATGGCCAGGTCTCCACCCGGTGGAACAGCGTCTCGACGTTCTGATCCTTGCCCAGGCTGCCGCGGAGATCGAGGCCGGAGCAGAACACACGGCCTTCGGAGCGGATCACCGCTACTCGCTCGGCGTCACCGGGTCCGGGGGAGGGGTCGAAAGCCTCCTCCAGCGCCCGCAGCATCTCGGCGTCCATGGCGTTGCCCTTCTCCGGGCGGGTGAGGGTCACCGTGCGGACCGCGCCGTCCACCTCGACTCGAACCTTGTCGCTCATCTGGCTGAACCTAGTTCGTCGTCGTGCGCCCGCATCCGTCTGCGAGGCGGCGAGCGCCTTCGGTCCGTTGTGGCTGCGGAATAGAGGTCGACAGTGGAGAGGCGACCCCGGCGCCAACGTTCCTCTGCTCGATTACTGAACCTTGTCTCGCAGCGAAGACCAGAAACGGGTCAGCACGCCGGCGCCCCGTTGCGGGTCCTCGACCATCCACCAGTGGCCGAGTCCGTCAAGCACCGCGACGTCAGCGCCCGCTCGCTCTGCGGACGCCCTCGCCATTTCTTCCGTGCCGACGTAGGGGTCTTCGGTAGGGATCACCACCAAGCCCGGGCGCTGGGCCGCCTCCGGCAGGCGTTCCCCTGCCTTCGCCATCGCAGGCTGAGCCGCCGACCGGTACAACGCCAAGATGCAGCGGCCAGTCGTGGCATTGAAGGCGTCGGCAAGACGCTCCGCCACATCCGGTGATGGCATGAGCGAAGCCAGGAATGCCGTCTGATCCTCCTTCGACGCGTTCACCAAGTCTGCAATCGCTGCCTCCCCCTCGCCTGGTGTCTGCCAGGTCTGCGCGAAGTCATGCCAGACGTAGTCCGGATGGAATACGCCAGCAACGTCGATGCACCAACTACGAAGTAAATCGGGGCGGCTCATGGCCACCTCTGCTACATGGCCGGCGCCCCAGTCGTGGCCCACGAGGTCAACTGGTGTCCCGAACCCCTCGAGTACCTCGATCAGCCAGTCCCGGTAGTCCTCGCGGGTGGCTCCCCAACCCTCTGGCGCGGGTGCGCCGAAACCCGGGGGAGAGATACACGTGGTGTCTTTTCGGTCGAGCGCCTGGATAAGCGCGTCCCAAACAGCAGTGGTCTCAGGGTTGCCGTGAACAAATACGACGGTCATAACGGGCCCTCCTCACCAGAATAGGATCCGCACCAAAGTCGGAGCCTCACCCAAAATCGGAGCCTCACCCAAAATCGGAGCCTCACCTAAATCGGAACAGTAGACGAGGCCGACGACAGTCGCCGACCGAATAAAACCCCAAAGGCGCCTTGTCCAAGCACCGGAAAACTGGCTTCGCTCAGCGGCACTCAGGGACCCGCTCTCGGGTCCGGAAGGCTCTTGACAAATCTTCTTGTCAAGGGCAAGGCTTCTAACTGTGCAGGACATCGAGGTCATCGAGAGCCCAGCCGCGGCGGCGGTCGCGCTCGACCCGGTGCGTGCCCGTCTGCTCGCCGAGCTCGTCGAGCCGGCCTCGGCCGCGTCGCTCGCCGCCCGCATCGGCATTCCACGGCAGAAGATCAACTACCACCTGCGGGCTCTCGAAGCCCACGGCCTGGTCGAGCTGGCCGCAGAGCGCCGACACGGAGGCATCACCGAGCGCGTCCTGCGGGCCACGGCAGCCAGCTACGTGATCTCCCCGGCGGCCTTGGGCGAGGAGGCGGTGAATCCCAACGTGGCGGCCGACCGCCTCTCGGCTCGTTACGTCGTCGCCCTGGCCGGCCGGTTGGTCCGCGAGGTCGGGGACCTGGCGCGCCGAGCCGGTGCGGCCGGCAAACGCCTACCCACCATGGCCATCGACACCGAGATCCGCTTCCGATCCGCCGAGGACCGGGCGGCGTTCGCCGACGAGCTCACCGCGGCGGTGCTCGACCTTGCTGCTCGCTACCACCACGACGACGGGCGGCCTCACCGCCTCATCGTCGCCGCTCATCCCAAACCGGAGGAAACCCCATGAACATCCCCAACCAACCGCTCCGTTTGGAGTTCTCCATCGAGGTGCCGGGCACGCCCGAGCAGGTCTGGGACGCCATCGCCACCGCCAAGGGCATCAGCGCCTGGATGATGCCGACCGACCTCGAGGAGCGAGAGGGCGGTGCGGTCGCCTTCCACATGGGCCCGGAGATGAGCTCGGAAGGCACGGTCACCGGCTGGGAGCCACCTCGACGGCTGGTCTACGAAGAGCCGAACTGGGCAGTTCTCGCCGATCAGGATCCGTCCACGGTCACACCGCTGATCAGCGAGTTCCTGGTCGAGGCCACATCCGGCGGCACCTGTGTCGTGCATGTCGTGAGCAGCGCTTTCGGTACCGGGGCCGACTGGGAGAACGAGTTCATCAGGGATATGGCCAAGGGCTGGATCCCTGTCTTCGACCACCTACGGCTGTACCTCACCTACTTCCCTGGCCAAAAGGCGAGCTCGCTCGAAGCTGCGACCGAGCTGCCGGGCACGCCGGATGGCGTGGCGGCGGCCATCTGTTCAGCCTTCGGCGTGAGCGAAGTGGGGCAGACCGTCGACGCCAAGGGCGCGACCGGGCAGGTGGAAAGGGTCTCGGATGAAAGCCTCCTGCTCCGCCTGACAGAGCCCCTGCCCGGCATCCTCGCCTTCTACGCCTACGGGGTCGGCGAGAATGTCACCATGGCGCGGGTTGCGGGCTACCTCTTCTCTGAGGACGCGCCGGCCTACGTCGAGCGAGAGACATCCGCGTGGCAGTCTTGGCTCGAGCAGTTGGCCGTCGAAGCGCCCCGCTGACCCGATCGATCAGATGACTCGGACGACGACACGGATATCCCGCCGCATACGCGCCGCCCGCTCAGCGGTCTATCGAGCGCTGCTCGACCCGGCCGCGGTCCAACGGTGGATGGTGCCCGACGGAATGACGAGCCAGATCCACGAATTCGAGGCTCGCCAGGGGGGCACATTCAGGATTTCGCTGACTTACGAGCTGCCGACAAATGCCGGCAAGACGACGGCTCAGACCGACACCTTCCACGGCCGGTTCGTGACGCTCCTGCCCGACACGAAGGTCGTGGAGCTGGTCGAGTTCGACACTGACGATCCCTCTATGCAGGGCGAGATGACGATCACCTACGAGCTCGCCGAGGTCGATGGCGGCACGCTGCTCACGGGCGTGCACGAGGACCTTCCGCCTGGCGTGTCACCCGCTGACAACGAGCTGGGCTGGCGGATGTCGATCGACAAGCTGGCCGCACTGGTCGAGCAGCCGAACACCCCAGACCGGCCCACTTGAACCTCAGACCCGGGCTACGCAGCGGCCTCCAAGGTCAGCAACGTCCGCTTCACCTCTATCCCCCCGAGGTAGCCGCCCATGCCACCGTCGGTTCGTACCACTCGATGGCAGGGCACGATCACCGGCAGAGGATTGGTCGCACAGGCGCTACCTACCGCCCGGACGGCCTTGGGGCTACCGGCCAACTGCGCCAATGAGGTGTAGGTGGCGGTGTGTCCGTACGCGACATCTCTGACCAGATGATGCAGCACCGAGCGGCGGAACCCGCCCGTCAGCCGCCAATCGAGTGGCACGTCGAAGCCCTGCCGCCGTTTGGCGAAATACTCGTCGAGTTGGGCCGCCACGGCATCGAGGCGGCGCGGCGCCTCCAGGATGCGGGGCGTGATGCGGTCGGCCAGGGACTGCAGCACTGCGTCGTGACCCTCGAGCGCGAAGGCGACTCGCACCAGGCCCTCATCGGTCGCGGCCACCAAGAGCTTACCGATCGGCGTGTCCACCGTTCGATAGGCGACGTCGAGGATGCCCTCCTGTTGTGCGGCCGCGGTGAGGCGGCCGTGCAGCTCGTGTAGATGAGCTGGCGTTTCGGAGAAGGCCACGGTGAGGTCGCGGGCCAGATCATCTGCGTTCATCGGGGAGTTCCTTCCTTGGACCGCTCGCGGAGCTGCGGCGAAGTGCAGCGATGCCGTCGGCCGCGGCGCGCCGGGCGGCATCGGCGGTACCGCCGACGATGTCGGCGACCTCGGTGTAAGGCAGTCCCGCCAGGTAGTGGTACGCCACAGACTGCTTCTGCTTGGCCGGCAGCGCAGCGAACGCGGCGACCAGATCAGCATCGAGATCGAGGTGGTCGCTGTCAGCTGAGGGGGCCACAACTGCGTCAGTTGTGCACGCCACGGGCATCGCACGCCGGGCTCTGGCGCGGGTCGCGTCGATGGCCTTGCGATGAGCGATGGTCACCAACCAGGCCTGGACGTTGGCGTCGGCGGGCAGCTCGGGGTAGGCCCTCATCGCCGAGAGAAATGTCTCGGACCAGGCGTCGTCGGCATCACTCGAGCCCACCACGGCGCGACAGACCCGAAGCACGGTGGCCCCGTGGGCGGCGACGACCGATTCGAAGGGCTGCTTACCTGTCACGCTCAGTAGACGCTCCCCGGCCGGACTTCGTGAGGTCGACCCTCCACAGTCTTGGACGCCCTGCCGCAGTTGGGCCATCTGCAGGCCGAGGTCCGTCGGCGATGATGCGCGCCGAAACGGTTGGTGGCGCAGCAATGTCCTGGTCTATGCAGCCTCGGTGTTTTGACCCCATCAGCGCAGATGTTCGTCGGCACGATAGGAGTGAACGGGTTGGAGGTGGAGGATCAGCTCGTCCGCCATATCCGCAAGCGTTAGGTGGCTGCCGCGAAGGTGCTCTTCCCGCGCACGGGGCCGACTTTCGATGGCTAGGCGGAAGTCATGCAGGATTGTGTCGGGATAGGCCGATGGGCTCTTGCCCCTGACCTTGTTATAGGCGGCATCGACCGACCCCAACGCTCGCGCGGCAATACCGTGCTGACCGACTCTGTCGAGCGCGATCGCCGACAACTCGACGGCGTACGGCATCCCCCAGAAAATGCCCCATTCTCGATTGCTCACGAGCGCACCGTGGGCGGACTCGAGCGTCTCGTCTGTGCTGCCCGCGAAGAGGTGCCCTAAGCCGTGAACCCAATGGAGCTGAGGGTAAAGCCAATTTGCTTCGGTCGACCCGGTTTCGCGCAACACCGCGTGCAGTTTGTCGAGACCGGGCTCGGTACGTCCTGCCAACAATTCCGACAGACCCCGAAGCGCATGGCCGAAGGCCTTCCATGAA
>JAXDQG010000175.1:0-7389 GCA_034667945.1 Acidimicrobiia bacterium
GGTTGTCCGTATCGACGATCTCCATGCGCAGGTCGCTGAGATACCGATCCAGCACAGCCGCCAGCGTGGTGACCTCTTCGGGATCGAGGTGCAGCTCCATGGTGCGTGTCTCCTCGCCGGGTCGGTAGCCGAGCGGTCCGGGTGGTCTGACGACGTCAATCCTGCGGACCGCACCGGACTCACGGTCTCCCGCTGTCCCCCCGGACTCTAGTTCCGTAGACTTCCCCGCCATGAGGCCCGGTGCCATTGAGCCCAGGGCCGTATAAGGGGGAAGACTCCGTGGGATACGACTTGAAGATCACCGGCGGGACCGTGGTGGACGGCACACGTCGGCCCCGCTTCGTCGGCGACGTCGGCATCAAGGACGGCAAGGTGGTGGCTCTGGGCTCGGCGCCCGAGGAGGCCGCCCGCACCATCGACGCCCGGGGCAAGGTCGTGAGCCCCGGCTTCGTGGACATCCACACCCACTATGACGCCCAGATCGTGTGGGATCAGCTGGTGAGCTGCTCGCCATGGCACGGCGTGACCACCGTGGTCATGGGCAACTGCGGGTTCTCGGTCGCGCCGACGCGGCCCACCCATCGCGACCTGATCATGCGGACGCTCGAGAACGTCGAGGGCATGTCGGTCACGGCCCTGCGGGCCGGTCTGGGCGCAGACTGGCCGTTCGAGACGTTCCCGCAGTACCTGGACGCCATCGACTCACTCGGTTGCGCAGTGAACGTCGGCGCCTTGATCGGGCACACCGCGCTCCGCCTGTACGTGATGGGTGAAGAGGCTGTGCAGCGGGCCGCCACGCCGGATGAGATCGCTCGCCAGCGGGCCATCGCCAAGGAGGCGCTCGAGGCCGGCGCCTTGGGCTTTGCCACGTCGAAGGCGATAACGCATGTCGGCTACGACGGCCATCCTGTCCCGAGCCGGCTGGCAGAGTTCGGCGAGGTCATGGAGATCGCCGGCGCGATGGGCGAACTGGGCACCGGGGTCATGCAGTGCACGGTGGGTCGTGGACTGTCCCAGAAGGAGTTCGCGCTGCTTGCCGAGGCCACCGGTCGTCCGGTGTCCTGGACCGCGTTGCTGTCGGGCCAGCCCAACCAGGACTTCCACGACGAGCTGCGCAAGGCTGCCGACCTGGCGGCGCGCGGGTTGCCCGTGTACCCGCAGGTTGCGGTCCAGCCGGTCCAGTTCGAGATGAGCTGGAAGGCACCATTCATCTACGAGGCGCTCCGCTGCTTCGCCCCGGTGTCCAAGGCAGATATCGAGGGCAAGAAGGCGGTCTACGCCGACCCCGAATGGCGGGAGCAGTTCAAGGAGAAGGCGGGTCGCGGGGGCAAGATCGGCGACCGCTGGGGTCGCACGGAGATCTCCTACTACCCCCACGACACGTCGCTCGAGGGACAGAACGTGCAGGAGCTGGCCGATGGGTCGGGGCGCGACCCGGTTGACGTGGTACTGGACCTCGCCCTCGATGCCGATCTCGAGATGCGCATCCTGCAGGACGTCATCAACTACGACCGTGACTCGATCGAGGAGCTGTTGAAGGACCCCAACACGATGATCGGCCTGTCCGACGCCGGGGCCCACGCAAGCCAGCTGTGCGATGCGAAGTACTCGACCGAGTTCCTGGCCACTTTCGTCCGCGAGCGGAAGTCCTTCGAGCTGGAGGACGCCATCCACATGTTGACGCAGCGTCCCGCGCGGATCTTCGGCATCACCGACCGGGGCACGCTCGAGGACGGCAAGCCGGCCGACGTGGTGGTGTTCGACCCGGCCGAAGTGGGGCACCTGGGCAAGCGCCGGGTGTACGACCTGCCCGGCGGTGCCGATCGCCTCATCTCGGAAGCCAAGGGCATCAACGCCGTGGTGGTGAACGGGACCGTCATCCGTGAAGAAGGCAAGGACACGGTCAGCCCCGGCGGTCCCCTGCCAGGTCGGCTGCTCCGCAACGGGAAGGGCTGATTCGCGGCTCGGCGTCCCGTCGGGCGCCGGGCTTCCAATCGTCCAAGACGCCCGTGTGGGCCGGTGCACACTGGCCCACACGAGTGGTCCCCACCGACTGGCCACCGGGCTGGGGGCGCGCCACGCCATCGTGGCCGAGCCGGATGGCAACCACGCGGGGATGATGAGCCCGGATCGACCCGGACCGGCGCTAGGTGCCAGAGGGTTGACGTAACGGAGGCCACTTAGTGCGCGTGCCGGCGCGCGCTTTGCCTTTCGTCGGATTGCCCGGCTGGGCTGCCTTTTTGCCGTGTACCGGTTTCTCCGGTGGCGAAACGCCGGTCGGGTCCGCGGGATTGACCCGCGGGTGTCGAGCGCCGTGGTCCGGGCACAGCGTTCGGCCGCATTCCCGGCACAGGCGTTGCGGCAACAATCCCTGTTTCATCACCGGGGAAAGCCCTACGCGGTGAACGCCAAAGCCCACAGGTCGCTGACCAGGTCAAACCCCAGTGATGTCCACGCCAAGCGGTCAGCACGCCGCACCACGTGTCAAGCGGCGGGTCGGACGGATCTCAGTCGGCGGCGGCCGGTCGATGGTCGGCCATTGCCTGCTTGATGGCCTCCGCCGCCCGGCCCATGAACTCCTCACCGTGGGCGTGGGCCCACTTGATGCTCGCCCGCCGGCCTCGATTGGCCTGCTGGAAATGCGGCATCACGTAACGAGCGAACAGCTCGTAGCTGCGCCACGTGGCCTCGGGCGCTGCGCAGTTGTGCGCCAACAGCAAGAACGTGCCGAAGCCGCCGGTGTGGCCCACCAACTGCTCGATCTTGGCGATGGCGTCGTCGGGCGTGCCGATCACCGCGGCTCCCAGCACCCCGAAGCCGCGCTCACGCCATCGGGCAATGGCCAGCTCGGGCGAGCGTCCGAACGACAACTCGCGCCCACCGACGCCTTCCATGTAGCGCACCAGCTTCTGCACGCCCCAGGACAGCTCGGCTTCGGCCTGTTCACGGGATTCCGCCAGGTGCATCGGGCACACCACCCGCCATTTCTCCCGGGACATGGCCGTGCCGCTGGCGGCCGCGGCATCGGAGGCGACCTGCCAGTTGGTGTTGAGCGCGTCGAAGCCTTGGGGGTTGGTGGCCGCGATCGACAGCAGCCCGAGCCCGTGACGCCCCGCGGCTGAGGCGCCGGCCGGCGACACCGTCGAGGCGACCGCGATCTCGAGCGTGGGCCGCTGGTAGGGCAGCAGCTGAAGGCGTCCCTCGTTCAGCTCGAACCAGTCCGATTTGGCGGTGACGACCTCTCCGCGCAGCAGCCGCACCATGACGTCGAGCGACTCCTGCATGCGACGGCGCTGATCCATGGGGTCGATCCCCATCATGAAGGCGTCAGTGGGCAGCTGTCCCGGCCCGATGCCGAGCATGACCCGGCCGAAGCTCTGGTGATCGAGCTGGCACATACGGTCGGCCAGGATCAGCGGATGGTGGTAGCTGAGCGACGACACGCCCGTGCCCAGCCGAATACGCCGGGTCCGCTCAGCAGCGGCGGCGATGAAGACCTCCGGAGAGCCGATCAGCTCGTAGGCGCCGGAATGGTGCTCGCCGATCCAGGCCTCGTCGAACCCGAGGCCTTCCATGTGGTCGATGAGCTCGAGGTCGCGGCGAAGCTGGAGTGTCGGCGACTCGTCGTCCGGATGGAACGGCGCGATGAAGGCCCCGAACCGGGTCGGTCCTGCCGGTGTGGTGCCCTCGGTTGCGTCATATGTGCTGGTCATGAGCCCCCCTTCGTCCGCCGACGCTATCTGTGTCCGGGAGGGGATGGGCAGCTCTCCACGGAGGTTTCGCCTGCCTGGCGTGCGTTGGGTCGAGCAACGAGCAAACGTTCTGACATCTCGTAACAGCTCGTGCCCCATAACTGGGACTTCTAAGTTTCTTTGAGTCTCCTGATCCAAGCCCGCATCAAAGAAGTTCAGGCTCGCGTAGCTACTTTCCGGACCTTCTCAAGGATGTCGCAACAGCTAGAAACCTAGAAAACTTTCCCGAGGTCCAAAACTTGTCTTCGGCTCACGGATCAACATCCGCGGATCAGTTCTCCTGACAATACCCGAAGACTATTCGTTTCGACTTTTGTCGGCCAAGAATCGAGAAAACTATCATGCTCGGAACTTTGTGCTCGAAACTTGGAATAGTGAGCGCGTAAAGGATCCCGCGTAGCTGAAAGTCTCCAACGTTCTTTCTTTACCAAGTCAAAGCATGGCAATCCCGAAAGATCTTCCGGGGCTGGAAAGCTACCGTGCTGAGAACTTCCTGCTTCACGCCTGAAGTAGCGGTCGCTTAAAGAAGGATCCCGGTACCGGAAAAGTCTCCAATAAGGAGTCTTAAAGTCCCAGGAGGGGCTTACTATGGTGCATCGAAGGACAAAATACCAGGTCAAGAGCTATATCGACCGTCTAGCTCGAGGTGCGACGACCTCGCCGCCTCCCTCGATCGGCGGGGGCCTCGGCGGCTGGGTTGTCCCAATCCTGTCGTCGTTAGGGAAAAGGCTTGCACTCTCGACATCATTCAACTTATAAATACCGTAGCCGCCCCGGCGGGGGGCCAAAGTGAAAGGGAGGGCGATGACGCCCAGGAGTCACGAGCGTCTCGTGAGAAGCATTCAGGCGGCTGGGGGGTGCCTAGATCTGGACGCTCGCAAGCTGCGGATGATGCATAACCAGTGCGCGCTAGGCCGCCACATTCGAAACGAGATCAGCCATAGCCTCAAACAGACCGGCGTCAGTCGGTTCCCGAGGACATTCCCGAATCGCCAGCATCACCGGGTCACCCTGTGGCTTCGGTCCACCGATGTTGGTTGCGCATTGGACGTGGCCCTCGATATTGCCGGCCGTCATCTGGACGACCAGCGAATCGCGCGCTGGCGGCCTGGCGACCTGGGCGATGTGGTGGATCGCGCTCGCTCGTGCGGTGGCTGGGCCTGGTTCACGTCCGGACAAATCCGCGATGCCATGGGCCACAAGGCGCTAGGAGCGAAGATCCGAGAGGACATCGAATGGGACCTGAGGCATCGGAGCCTCGCCTGGTTCCCTTTGGGACCCTTCCCTGACGTCCAGGATCAGCCCGTGGTACTCGTCCATCTCGACTCCCCGGCTGGGGAGTGGTTCGCCTACGCACTTGAGATGCTGCGGCGTTATCGCGCCGGGCTGGCGGCATGAAGGTTCATACCGATCGGTCGAGGCGGCTCGTCTTGTGCCCCCACGCTTTGCAGCGGTGTAGCGAGATGGGCCTCACCCGGGCCCATGCGGTCCATGCCATCAGAAACGCCGAGGTGGTGTATCCCAGTCAGGGGCGGCGCGTTTACGCCGCCGGTGACCTCATGGTGGTGGTTGCAGGGGAAAGCGGCATCATCGTCACCGTTCTACCTAGGACACCAGAGAGTTATGACCGCAGCACGCTGGTGTTTCCGCTTGTCCGACACGGCGTCTGCGCTGCAGCCTGAGCTGGTTCGAGTCGTCGGGCAGGGCACCGGCACTGGGAACGCTCAGTCCCAGACCAGGCCTCCGTCGACGTTCCACGATTGCCCGGTGACGTTGCGGGACTGGTCGGACCCCAGCCAGACGACCAGGTTGCCGACATCGTCCGGTTCGTTCGAGCGACGCAACGGGATGGAGCGGTCGAGCCGGGCCTGCGCATCCTCGGCCGAGATGCCCTGGCGATCGATCATCTCGCCCATGACCTGGGCATAGAGATCAGTGCGAGTCGCGCCCGGGCACACGGCGTTGACGTTGATGTCGTAACGAGCGAGCTGCGATGCGGCAATGCGGGTCATGGCGATCACCGCCCCCTTCGTGCCGGCGTAGGCCACGTTGGAGGTGCCCCGAAAGCCCTTGCCCGCGATCGAGGCGATGTTGACGATGCGCCCGGATCGCTGCTCTCGCATCTGCCGGGCGACGGCCTGCATGCAGAAGAACAGGCCCTTGGCGTTGACCCGATAGATCCGATCCCAGTCCGCCTCAGTGACGTCGAAGAAGCCGAGGCTCTTGGTGACACCGGCGTTGTTGACCAGGAAGTCGATGCGACCGAGCTGCTCGATGGCGGTGTTCACCAGGGCCTCGATGGCGGCCAGATCACCGACGTCGCAGCGGACGAAGGTGCCGCCGGCCTTGTCCATCGTGTCGCGGCCCCGCTCCTCGTCGACATCCGCGCCGATCACTCGGGCACCCTCGGCAGCACAGCGGAGGGCAAAGGCGCGTCCCATGCCCGCGCCGACGCCGGTCACGATGGTGGCTTGATCCTGCAGGAGCATCGGGTCATTCCCCCTGGTAGGCCGGTCGGCTCGGGCCGAGCTCGGCGGTGTCGACGTTGACGCCGGGCAGGTGCTCGGCGAACAGGGTGGCGAAGCTGCCGAGCGCTTGGTGGACGTCGGCTTCGCCGCCCTCGTGATGGGCCTCGACGGTGATCAAGGTTTCCGTGGTGGTCGGTTTCGCGGCCGAGGCGATGGACTGCCGCCAGCACCACCGGCGAGCACCGATCTCTCCCCCGGCGTCGACGAAGACGACTTCGCCGGGAACAGGGTGATCCGCTTCCGTACCCCCGAGGTCGTCGAAGCGCTCGGTTCCCGTCGCGAAGCGGACGCTGAGCCCTCCGTTGATTGCGGCCACGTCGAAGACGGCCACGGGAAGACGGTGGCGGATGGAGACCAGGTTGCCCAGGTCGACGAGCGTGGAGATGCTCGGGATGTCACCCTTCTTGGTCAGTCTGCGAAGCAGTGCCTCGGCGGCGTTGCGGTACTTGGTGGGCTCGACGCCGAAGGCCGAGAAGGCGCGACGCCAAGCGGCGATCGACGGGAGCTCGGCCAGCGAGCGCTCGCCGAGCTCGGCTCGTACCCGCTGCTGCTCGGCCACGAAGCTGGCGGCGAGTCCGGCGGGGCTGGGACCGTTGATGACACCGCGAGCCACGACGATGCCCCCGCGCACGCCGGGGAAGCGGTCGAGCACAGCCGCGTCGTAGGCGAACATGGCGCGCACTCTACGTGTGCGGGGACATGACGGGACATGGCGGATCTCAGGCCGCGGTGAGACCGCCGCCCTGCCAGCGCCGTACCTGACATTTGCCGGAGCGCTTGGCTTCGTACATTGCCTGGTCCGCCCGATCCAGCAGCTGATTGGCGCTGACCCATTCCTCGCCGGCCACGACCAGGCCGATGCTGGCGCCGACGTTCGCCGGCCTGCCGCCGACGGTGTAGGGCTGCGCCACTGCATGGAGCACGCGATCGGCCACGATCCCCGCTTCAGCGTGGCTCTCGGGGTCGAGCAACAGCAGCGCGAACTCGTCGCCGCCGAGGCGAACCACCAGATCGTCCGGTCGAACGTTCCGGCGCATCCGCTGAGACACCGCCACCAGCAGCTCGTCGCCGGCCGCATGACCCAGCGTGTCGTTCACCTGCTTGAAGTC
>JAXDQG010000176.1:0-11946 GCA_034667945.1 Acidimicrobiia bacterium
CGTCGCCGAACAGCTCGAGAAATTGGTTGAGCTGCGCGACAAGGGCGCGCTCACGCCGGCCGAGTTCGAGGCCTCCAAAGCACAGCTGCTCGAGCGGCCCTGACCGCTGGTCGCAGCCGGCCGCTCCGGTTCCGCCTCACGCCTTCGAGAGCTGGAGTGCCTCGGCCCACCGCTTCAGATACTGATCGAACCCGCGTGTCGGCACGCCCGCCCCGACCACGAACTCGTCGAATCCCAGGGACCGGGCGATCCCCGCACGCTCGGCGGCCAGCTCGTACTGGTCGACACCGAGGGGCACGCCGATGCGCATGGAGAAGCTGTCGTCGCGCTTCCGTCCCTGCCGGTCGAACTCGGCGTCGAGGTGCTCGACGTGCTCCTCGAGCGACCCGGCTGGCCACCAGCCATACCAGCCGTCGGCCAGCTTCACCGCTCTGCGCATGGCCGGTGCCGACTCACCGCCGATGAGGATCGTGATGTTGCCCCGCACCGGGTGGGGCAACAGGACCACGTCGTCGAATTCGACGAAGCGGCCGTGGTACGAAGCCCGGTCCTGCGTCCAGGCGAGGCGCATCGCTTCGATGTACTCGTCGCAGCGAGATCCCCGGTGCTCGAAGGGAACACCGAGTGCGGCGTACTCCTCGCTCGACCAACCCACGCCGACGCCGAGCTCGAAGCGGCCGCCGCACGCGTGATCGACGCACATGACCTCTTTGGCGGTGAGGAGCGCCGGCCGCTCGGGCAGGATCATGACGCTCGTCACCAGGCGAAGCGTCGTGGTGGCCGCACCCACCACTGTGCTGACCACGAGCGGATCGTAGAGGCCAATAGTCGGGCCGAAGCCGGGATTGCCATCGGCCGTGTAGGGATACTTCGACTCGTAGGTCGGGAAGAACACGACGTGCTCGGGGCAGTAGAGCGAGGCAAAGCCCAGCTCTTCAGCGCATTGGCCGTACTCGCGGGCGAACCCCATGTCCCGCTTGGCCGACCCGCCGAAGAAGCCGCTGATCCCGACGTGCATGACGCACCTCCCGCAGAAGAGACGAGGCCTTCCCCCTCGGACGGCCCGGGCGCCTGCCTCTCCCCTGGAAAGGGCCCGGCGCGCCAGCCGACCCTAGTGCCGGGTGGTCCCCGCCACTCATGAGCTTGTGACGGCAATCGCGCATAGGACACGGGCGGATAGGGCCTCCCGACGCCTCTGCGCCCCACCAAAACTGGGTGGTCGTCGCTCGGCCGTCTCCGCGTAGCCGAGCGGAGGGATCATCATGGTGCATGGCCGAATCGTCCGACCCGCCGTCGTCGGAGCCCACGCTCGTTCTCGAGCGGTGGAACGGGCCGTGGGCGCCGGACGATCCCGATGCCAACTTCAAAGCCGAGGTCGCGGCCTATGGCCTGCTCGACCCGCTGAAAACGTTGCGAGGGATGTCCGCCAACACAGGCATCCCGGTCGGCGCGCTGGGGCGTTACGTCCTGGCCCGCTGGGCGACCGCCGGCAGTGAGGGCTTGTTGCACATGGGCGGCTCCATGGTCGAGCGAATGTGGGCCAGCTGCGAGGCAGCCGAATCGGCCGACAGCGACCAGGCACGGCTGGAGGCCTACGGTCAGCTGCGACAGATCGTGTCGTGGCTGCGCGTCCCGCTCCACGACGCGGACGCCTACTGAGATGCGCATCGTCTCGCTCGTCCCCTCGGCCACCGAGTCGCTGCTCGCGTGGGGGATTGTTCCGGTGGCCTGCACCCGCTTCTGCGAGCGACCAGAGTTGCCGCACGTCGGCGGCACGAAGGACCCGGACCTCGATGCCATCGTCGAGCTCGCGCCGGACCTGGTCGTGATGTGCGAGGAGGAGAACCTGCGGCCGCACCATGAGGAGCTGGTCCAACGAGGTCTCCGGACCTTCACCTTCCGCATCGACGGGGTCGACGACGTGGCGCCGGAGCTGGCCCGGCTGGCCAGAGAGGCCTGCGTTGAGGTTCCGCCGCTGGTCTTCGCGCCGCCCAGTTCCGGCCCAGCCTTCAATCGCCGCCTTCGCGCCTTCGTTCCCATCTGGCGGAGGCCCTGGATGACCATGTCGGGCGGCACCTACGGGTCGTCGCTCCTAGACCGGCTGGGCGTCGACAACGTCTTCGCGGACGCCGCCACCCGCTATCCCGAGGTCGAGCTGAGCGAGGTGGCCGCCCGAAACCCGGACGTGGTGCTCTTGCCGACCGAGCCTTATCCGTTCAAGGAGCGACATCGGGCCGAGCTGTCGCCCATCGCCGAGACCGTGCTGGTCGACGGGCAGGACCTCTTCTGGTGGGGCACCCGGACGCCGGCAGCGATCGAGCGCTTGGCGGCCGTCCTCGCGGACCTGCGATCGCGGCGGTAGCGCCGGCGCGACCCGCCAGATGCCGCAGCAGAGGCCGATGTGCAATGGTGTCGCGTCCGGTACAGCAGGTTGCGGCTCGCTCCTGCCGGCAGAGTCAGCGGAGGGTCGGTTGAGCATCCGAGGGAAGGCGTTCATCGCCGGCATCTACGAGCACCCCAAACGCGAGATCCCCGACCAGACGCTCGCCCAGATCCATGCGCAGTCGTGCCTGGGCGCCCTGGCCGACGCTGGTCTCTCTTTGGCTGACGTCGACGCCTACTTCTGCGCCGGTGACTCGCCGGGATTCGGCGGACTCTCCATGGCGGAGTACCTGGGGCTTCGCTGCACCTACCTCGACTCGACCGAGACCGGCGGGTCGTCCTACATCTTCCACCTGGGCCACGCCGCCGCGGCCATCGCCGAGGGCAAGGTCAACGTGGCGTTGATCTCGCTGGCGGGCAAGCCTCGCACCGGAGGGGCCGGCCCGGGCGGTTCCAATGCCTCCGGCGCAGCTCCCGAGGCCTCCTTCGAGCAGCTCTGGGGCATGGTGGTCGTGAACGGGTACGCCATGGCCGCAGCCCGCCACATGCACGAGTTCGGCACCACGTCCGAGCAGCTGGCCGAGATCAAGGTGGCCGCCTCGACCCACGCCCAGCACAATGCACACGCCCTGCTGCGCGATGTCGTCACCGTGCAGGAGGTAGTCGACTCCCCGATGATCTCCGATCCCTTGCATCGCCTCGACTGCTGCGTGGTCACCGACGGTGGAGGCGCCATTGTGGTGGTCAGCGAAGACGTGGCCAGGTCGCTCGGACGGCGTTGCGCCAAGGTGTTGGGCCACGGCGAGGCGGTGAAGCACGGCGACAACGGCCGCATCGATCTCACCTACACCGGAGCGGTGTGGTCGGGTCCTCGGGCCTTCGCCGAGGCGGGTGTCACACCGGCCGACATCGATTACGTCTCCATCTACGACAGCTTCACGATCACCGTGCTGCAGACCCTGGAAGACCTGGGCTTCTGCGAGAAGGGCAAGGGTGGTCGCTTCGTCACGGACGGGACACTGCAGGCACCCAACGGCCGCCTGCCCTTCAACACCGACGGCGGTGGGCTCTGCAACAACCACCCGGGCAATCGAGGTGGAATGACGAAGATCCTGGAGGCGGTGCGCCAGGTGCGAGGCGAGGCCCACCCCGCTGTGCAGGTGCCGAACTGCCGATTGGCGCTGGCACACGGCACCGGCGGCTCCTTGGCGACACGCATGGGATCGGCGACGGTCATCCTCGGGACGGAGGACGCCTGATGGGCACCCTGCCGAACATCGCACCCAAGCCGAACCTCGAGACCAAGCCGTTCTGGGATGCCACGGCCGAAGGGCGCCTGATCCTCAAGCGGTGTGACGACTGCGCCACCGTCATCTGGTACCCGCGCGATCTCTGTCCGGCTTGTGGGTCGCAGAAGACGTCGTGGTTCGACGCCTCCGGCCGGGGCACGGTCTACAGCTGCACGGTCACCCGCAAGGGCCAGGGCGCCTATCGCGAGGCGGGTCCGTTCGTGTTGGCGTATGTCGAACTGGAGGAAGGGCCCCGCATGATGACGAACATCGTCGACTGCCCGCCCGAATCGGTCCACATCGGCCAAGAGGTGGAAGTGGTCTTCCACGACACGGGGCAGGGCTCGGCGCTGCCCCGCTTCCGCCCGCGCCCGAGCTGAGAGTGACCAGCACTTGCGCCACCTCGCTCCGGTCTCCCGTTTGGTGAAGGTCGAGTGAGCGGGTGAGGAACGGGGTACCGGCAGCTCATGATCGGAGTTCGAAGCCTCGCCCGGCCCCTGCTGGCCACCATCTTCGTGGCCGACGGGGTCGACGCGGTGCAGCATCCCGAGGGCAGGGCCAAGCAGGCCGAGAAGGTGGCCCAGCCGCTGGCCCGCACGCTGGGCCTGCCCGAGGACCCCACCACGCTGGTGCGCATCAATGGCGCGGTTCAGTTGGCGGCCGGGACGATGTTGGCCCTCGGCCGCATGCCCCGGCTGGCGTCGACGGTGCTGTTCGTGTCACTGATACCGACCACCGTCGCGGGCCACGCCTTCTGGGAAGAGGATGACGAAACCAGCAAGGCCGTTCAGCGCATCCACTTCATGAAGAACCTCGCCATGATGGGCGGACTGCTGCTGGCCGCGGTCGATACGGGCGGCGAGCCCTCGCTGTCGTGGCGGGCGCGCCGAGCTGCCGGCCGGGTCACCCACGCTTTGCCCCTGCCGCTCGGCGACTGAGCGGGGTCGATTCCCGTTTTGGCGACCTGCGTTCCACGGGCCGGGCCCATCCTCCGCGACTTCATCGCTCCGTAGGTGGCCGCTCCGATCGCCGCGGCGCCCCCCATGGCCAGCGCCCAACGCGGGCTGGTCGCCTCGGCCAGCCATCCGACCAGCGGCGCACCTACGGGCGTCGAGCCCAGGAAGGCCATCGTCCACAACGACATGACGCGACCGCGCTTCGCCGGGTCGGCCAGCAGCTGCACGGTGGCGTTGGCCCTGGCGATGAAGATCAGCGAGCACGCCCCTACGAGCAACAGGCCGGCCAGCGCCAAACCGAGCGTCGGGGCTACCGAGACGCCCAGTACGACCACCCCGAACACCAGCGCCTGGCGGCTGACCACGGCGAGCCCGTGGCGCGGCCGGCTGGCGGTGAGCAGCCCGCCGAGCACCGCCCCGAGCCCCATGGCCCCGGTCATGAGGCCGAAGGTCGATGCCCCGCCGTGGAACGTGTCCTCTGCGAAGGCGGGAAGACTCACCGAGAACTCGTACGTGAGCGTCCCGATGACGGTCATGACGATCAGCGGAACTCGCAGCTCAGTGGTCCGCCAGACATAGCTGAAGCCTTCGACCAGCTGCCCGCGATGGCGTTCCTCCCGGCGGGGCGGATGCAGCTGGGTCAGATCCATCAGCAAGATGGCGACGATCACCGCACCGAAGGTCGCGGCATTGATCAGGAAGCATTCCCCGACGCCCAGCCAGGCGATGAGTGCGGCGGCGAAACTCGGCCCGATCACCCGTGCGGCGTTCATGTTGATGGAGTTGAGGGTGACCGCGTTCGTGAGTAGCTCGGGTCCGACGAGCTCGAGGGCGAAGGTCTGACGGCTGGGCATGTCGACGAGTTGCACGAAGCCGTAGAGGGCGGCCAGGACGAAGACCATCCACAGCCTCACCGCGCCGGTGATGGTGAGGACACCCAGGAGGGCGGCTTGGGCACCGCCCATGAGCTGGGTGCCCAACAGCAGTTTTCGGGTGTCGTAGCGGTCGGCCAAGAGGCCGCCGGCGGGGCCGAACAGCAGGATCGGCAGGGTCTGCGCGGCGATGACGAAACCGACCTGGGCCGCCGAGTGGGTGAGTTGCAGCACCAGCCAGGCCTGGCCGATGGACTGCATCCATGTGCCGGACTGGGAGATGGTCTGGCCGACGTAGTAGCGGCGGAAGTTGCGAGACTCGATCAGCGCGCGGAAGGTGGCGTGGGTCTTCGTTCTCACCGGAGGGTCAGCCCTCCATCGGCGACCAGGAGCTGGCCGGTGAGCCAGCCGGCGTCGTCACCGCAGAGGACAGCGATGATGCGAGCCACCTCGTCGACAGTGGCGACTCGTCCGAGGGGTGTGGCCTCCGCCCATTGTTTGGCGGCGGCGTCCCAGCCGCCGGGCACTGAGGTCTCGGCGTAGAGCCGGGCCGAGTCGGTGTCGACGTAGCCCGGGACGACTGAGTTCACGGTCGTGTGCGGTGCCAGCTCTACGGCGAGATAGCGAGTGAGCTGCTCCAGCGCGGCCTTGGCGGCGGCCAACAACCCGTGGTCGGGCAGGACGCGAACGGTGTCGAAACCGGAGACGGTCACGATCCGGCTGGTGTGGGTTGGGTTGCCGCGCCGCTGCATGATCGGTGCCGCCGAGCGGACGATGGCGAGGAACGACCCGACGATGGTGTCGAACGTCCGTGTGATGTGGTGCGGCCCGGCCTGTTGCAGCGGGCGGAACGACGAGGAAGCCGCGTTGGCGACGACCGCATCGAGCCGTCCGAAGTGCGCGGCGGCGGTCTCCACCATCTCTGCGGTCTGGGCGTGGTCGGCCAGTTCCGCGTTCACCACGAGCGCGCGGCGGCCAAGGTGGCGGATCTCTTCGGCGGCCTCGTGCGCGGCGGCTTCGTCGCGTCGGTAGTGGATGACGATGTCGAACCCTCGCTGTGCGAGTAGCCGGGCGGTCGCCCTGCCGATGCCCCGGGAGCTTCCGGTGATCAGCGCGACCTTCGAGCCCGGCTCCTGCACCTGCTGGTTCCTCCCGCGCCTACGTTAAGACTCGTGCGTGTGATGCTGGTTGCGGTCGACGAACTGTCGCACACCCCCGTCGCGAGTCCCCTCGCCGGCCGGCGCCAGCGGCGGCGTGCCCGGTTGCGGCTCCCTGACTTCTACTCCGGCTATCGCTCCGGCGTCGACCCCGGAGAGCGTTGAGTGGCGACCGTCACGCTCGTCCGTCACGGAGAAGCTGCGTCGAGGTGGGGCGATACAGCCGACCCTGGTCTGAGCCGGCTCGGGCTGGAGCAGGCTACGGCGGTGGCCGCGGTGCTGGGGGTGGGCCGGCCGCTCGTGCTGGTGACGTCGCCCATGCGGCGGTGCCTGGAGACGGCGGCGCCACTCGCCGAGCGTTGGGGCGTCGAGCCGCAGGTGGACCCGAGGGTGAGCGAAATTCCGTCGCCGCGGGGGATTGCGTTGCGAGAGCGGTCGGCGTGGCTGAAGGGGTTGATGGCCGGGCGGTGGTCGTCTCTGCCGCCTGAGCTGCGGGCCTGGCGCCAGGAGGTGGTTGCCGCAGTGGTGGAAGCGGGTGAGCTTGGCGACGCGGTGGTGTTCACCCATCACGTTGCCATCAACGCAGCACTGGGCTTCGCCGGAGGGGACGACCGCGTGCGGGTGGCCTCGCCGGACAACTGCTCACTGACGGTTGTCGATGTCATCGGGGGACGATTGGTGCTGGTCGAACTGGGGCGCGAGGCGGACACCGAGGTGCGCTGAGCCGTCGCTGGCGCATCGCCGGAACCAAGTGGTTGCTCGTTACAGTCGACACAAGCGGTCTAATGGCCTGACCTGCAGATCTCTGCCTATTGGGGTTTCCACGGTGACGAAAGCCGATGGGGCGGCCCGCTGCCGACCTTCGTCAGGCCGCAGGGGCCGAGGGAGGGCGGCAAATCGCTCGATTCGTCACCGTTGGAACGCTCGCGGCGGGCCGCTCGGGGCAGCCCATCGTTTCGTCAGCCTTCAAGTGCTAGCGACCGTCATGTTCTCGACCGTCATGTTCTCGACCGTGATGTTCTCGACGGTCATGTTCTCGACCGTGATGCTCAGCGTTTCGTCACCGGAGCAACCCGTATGCGCGATGAAGGCACGTGACCAGGGTCTTTTGCCAATAACGCTACGTGGTCGTGCGGTGACGTACCGCGAGATTCGGCCGGCTGCGTCGAGACCGATCAGCGTGCCGCCACGCCTTGCGCGGGCATCTCGGCCGAAAGATCAGCCATCAGCTCCAGGGCAGCGGGCTGGCTCGTAACCAGGGTCAGCCCGGTCGCCCCAGACTCCGCCCAGGCCGGATAGCGAGAACGGATCCGCTCTGGTGGCCCGACCAGGCAGCGCTCGTCGACGTACTCGTCCGGTACCGCCTTCGCGGCCTCATCCTTTCGCCCACCGAGGAAGAGCTCTTGGATCCGCTTGGCCGCGTCCCCGTAGCCCATCTGCGTCATGTGCTGATTGTGGAAGTTGATGCTCTCGTGGCCCATGCCTCCCACATACAGCGAAATGCTGGGCTTCTGGGCAGCCAGCGCAGAGCTCACGTCATCGGTGATGCGCACCGGCAGCTGGCATTGGACCTCGAAGTTGTGCCAGCCACGGTCGATGCCCCTCTTGCGGGCCCGGGCGAAGCCTTCCTCCACCCACGGCCGGTACTGCTCCATCCGGCCGGGCACGAAATGCATGGGCAGCCACCCATCGCAGAGCTCGGCGGTCAGCTTCACGGTTGCCTCCGACCCCGAGCCGAGCCAGATCGGCAGCGCAGGATCGGTGTGCAGGATGGAGCGGAGCGGCTTGCCGAGGCCGATGGCCCCTTCGCCGGTGTAGGGAAGCGAGATCTCCCGACCGTCGTGGGAGACCGGCTCCTCACGTTGGAAGATCTTCCGCATGATCTGCACGTAGTCCCGCAGCCGCCAGTACGGCTTCCCCCACGGCTGCCCGTACCACCCCTCGACGATCTGCGGTCCGGAAACGCCGAGCCCGGCGATCATGCGCCCGCCCCCGGCGAGTGCATCCACGGTCATGCATTGCATGGCGCACATTGCCGGCGTGCGCCCGGCGAGCTGCATGATGCCGGTCCCGAGGCGGATGCGTTCGGTCCGTGCGGCGATGTAGGCCAACGGCGTGATGGCGTCGGACCCGTAGGCCTCGGCCGTCCACAGGGAGTCGAACCCCAGCTTCTCGGCCTGCTGGATGAGCTCCATGGGAAGGCGCATCTGCGCTCCCGAGTAACCGATGGAAAGTCCGAGCTTCACTTCGTGACCCCCTTGACGAACTCACCCACCCGAGCGATCGCGTTGTCGGCCTCGTCGATGAGGCCGCTGAACATCTGGAAGACGTGGACCATTCGGTCCCACTCCTGCAGGTCCACCTCGACGCCGGCCTCGCGGGCCACGCGAGCCAGCGTCCGAGAGTCATCCAACAGCACCTCCGCCCTGCCGACCTGGATCAGCATCGGCGGTGCGCCGGTCCAGTCGCCATGGACCGGCGAGGCCAACGGATTACGGGGATCGCCTTCGCCCACATAGGCCGAGCGCAGACGCTGGACCATGTCCTTGGTGATCATGGGGTCCTCCGCCGCGACTGTCCGGTACGACGCACCGGTGGCCTCCATGTCGACGAACGGAGAGAGGCACACGATGCCGGCGGGCAGCGGCTCACCGGCGTCCTTGAGGGCCAGCAGTGTTGCGGCCGTGAGACCGCCTCCGGCGGAGTCGCCAGCGATGACCGCCCTCGCCGGGCTGACGTCGGGCTGTGCCAGGAGGAAGTGCCAGGCAGCCCGAGCGTCGTCAACCGCGGCGGGAAATGGATGCTCAGGAGCGAGGCGGTAGTCGATCAGCAGGACGGGGCCGGAGATGGCCGCCGACAAGTTCGAGGCGAGCGCCCGGTGCGTGTTGCACGAGCCCATCGTGTAGCCGCCGCCGTGCAGGTAGAGCATGGCCGCACCGTCGCCAGTGGCGCCGTCGTCCGCGGCCACGACCCATTCGGCCGGTACGCCGGCTGCGTCCACCGGCGTAACCAGGGTTCCCGGCCGAAGCGGCGCCTTCGATGACTCGCGTTCCAGGCTCGCCCGCTCCCGCCCAAAGGTCGGGTCCGGAGCTTCCTGGGGACGTGACCGCAGACGGGCAACGATGTCGTCGATGGTGAGCTTCGCCATGGGCCGTAGTTGAGCCGCTACGGCGGCCGGCGACAAGCGCGACTGCCGGGCGCTCTGACTACGGAGGCAGCCGGGCTTGCCCACCACGCTCCGCCACCTTCTCCCCACGAAAGGGGAGGCCCATGGGCCCATGTCTAGAGGGGCGTTGGTCGTGGGCTACTTGTCCCATGCACCAAACCCACCGTCCCCGTACCTTGCTCCGCTCGCCACGCCGGCCCTCGGCTGTGCTGGCTGCGGTAGTGACGGCCGTCGCACTGTGGTCAGGCGTGGCTGGCGCGGCAACCAGCACCTCTGCCGATACGACGGATTCCGTTCCGGCCGCCATCATGAGCGACCCGACCGATACCGCGGCTCCGGCGATCGATGTCGTGAGCGACCCGACCGATCCTGCCGCGACGACAACCTCCCTGGACACTGCCCCGAAGCCGGCTCTTCTGTGGAATGGCCTGGGCGACTCAGTCATCAAGCCCTCGCTGGCGTCGCTGCTCACGCCCATCTTCGGCAATCGCTGGACTGCCGTGTTCGGTTCCGTCGCTGGCAACCGCTGGGGCGGGGCTGGCTGGTGAGGCAGACCTGCTTCTCGCCGTCATGAACGCTAATGGCGCCGCTTCCGGTCGGGAGCGGCGCCTTGGCGCGTGACCGATCGAAACCCCTCGCTTCGACAGGGTCCGCCACTTTCCGTGTTCCTTCCCCTACGCAGGCTATGACAGAAAGCCCGTTTCCCACCGTCGCTGCAACTCCAACACTGCCGGCCATGCTGCGCCGTCTGCCTCATGCCGGTCTTGCCGGTCGATATGTGGCGGTCCCGCGTGCGGCTGGTGCCCTGGCACCCATCAACCTCCTGACGGGCGGGATCGCCCTCACCGCCGTTCTTCTTGCCATAGCGGTGCGCTCGATCACGCCGCCCGAGAACGCAGTCGCCATCCCATGGTGGATCCTGGCAGCAGCCTTCCTGGCCGCCGAGCGATTCCTCGTTCACATCCCTTCGCGGCGGACCGCGCACACGCTGACCTTCGCCGAGTTGCCGCTGGTGATGGGACTGTTCTTCGCCTCGCCGCTGACCTTGCTTGGCTCCCAGCTGCTCGGTGCCTGCGTGGCGCTGCTCATCGATCGCCACATGTCGGGTATCAGGCGGGTGTTCAACCTGGCGCAGTATGGGTTGACCAGCGGCGTCGCCATCCTGGTCTTCGACTTCTTCCACGCCGGCGGCATGTCGGTCGGCGCCTGGGCCGCCTGCCTGGCCGCAGTGAGCGCCGCCTCGGTCGTTGGCATCGCCGCCATCGTCGCGGCCATGACGGCCACCCGCGACCGGCCGACGGGGGCGAAGCTTACGTACATGCTGCTCACAGGGCTTGCGGTGAGCGTGACGAACACCAGTCTCGCCCTGCTGGCTGCCTTCGTGGCGTGGAACGATGCGATGGCGCTCGTGCTGCTGGCCGTGCCGATCATGGTGGTGTTCCTCTCGTACCGGGCCTATGTCGCACAGCATCGGCACGCCGAGCAGGTGGAGTTCTTGAACCTGGCCACGAGGGACCTGGTGGCGTCGCGCACCGTGGAGGAGGGGCTGGGCCGCCTGCTCGAGCATTCGCTCGCCACGTTCCATTGCGAATTCGCGGAACTGGTGCTGTTCTCGACGGGCCCCGACGAGGCGATCCTCCGCCTCACGCAGTGGGGGGACGAGCGGGGGAGCCTGCTACCCGTGACGGGTCTCGAGGCGGCTCGCCTGGCCCCCATGTCGCGCGATGGCTCGCTCAACGAGGTGTTGCGGGGCTACCTCGAGGACCGGGATCTCGGTGATGTACTGGCGGCCCGGCTGGTCGATGAGAACGGGGTCTTGGGGCTGCTGATGGTGGGGGCGCCTTCCGACGGTGGGGGGCGGCTGGGGCCGGCCGAGGCCAAGCTCCTCGACACCTTGGCGCACCAGGCAGCCGCGGTTCTGCGGTACGAACGGCTCGAGCAGGCGTTCGATCGGTTGCATGCCGAGCAGGCCCGCTTCCGCCACGCCGCTCTCCACGACCCGGTCACGGGACTGGGGAATCGCCGCCTTTTCGGTGAGCGCTTGGGGGACGCGCTGGGTCGGCGTCGGCCGGTGGCGATCATGCTGGTCGATCTGGACGACTTCAAGCAGGTGAACGACACGCT
>JAXDQG010000177.1:0-10557 GCA_034667945.1 Acidimicrobiia bacterium
CCAGGGGTGACTGCCGGCCCAGTGGGCAGCCAACCCAGCAGTCGGCCGCGGCCGTCCACCACCGCGGCCCGTCCGTTCCCCCCGGCCGCCAGCGTGAGGCCCACGGCGCCCTCGCCCGGCCGCACCCCGAGCGTGCTCTCCCGAACCACCGGCACCTGCTCGACGTGCTCGGCGGTGAGGGGCACGACGGCCAGCCGCTTCACGCCGCGATCGGCGCCGACGAACGCCTCGACGAACGGGCTGGCCGGGTGGCCCAGCACTTCGGCGGGGGTGTCGTACTGCTCGAGCACCCCGCCCTCGGAGAGCACGGCGATGCGATCGCCCAGCCGAACCGCCTCGTCCAGGTCGTGGGTGACGAAGACGACGGTTTTGGCCAGCTCCCGCTGCACCCGAAGGAACTGATCCTGCAACAACGCACGGGTCACCGGATCAAGGGCACCGAACGGCTCATCCATCAGCAGGACGGGTGGATCGGCGCCCAGGGCCCGTGCCACGCCGACCCGCTGCTGCTGGCCGCCCGAGAGCTGGTGCGGGTAACGGTGGGCAAAGACCGAGGGGTCCAGATCCACCATGCGGAGCAATTCGGCCACGCGGGACTCGGTGCGCCGACGGTCCCAACCGAGCAGGTGGGGAACGGTGGCGACATTGGCGGCCACGGTCAGGTGGGGGAACAGGCCGACCTGCTGGATGACATAGCCGATCGATCGCCGCAGCTCGACTGGTTTCCGCCGGGCGATGTCCAAGCCATCCACCGCGATGCGGCCAGCGGTCGGCTCGATCAGGCGGTTGATCATCTTCATCGTCGTCGTCTTGCCGCAACCCGATGGGCCCAGCAGCACGCAGACCTCCCCCTCGCCGACATCGAGGGACAGGTCGCCCACCGCCACCTGGCCATTCCGGTAGCGCTTCGAGACGTGGTCGAGGGTGATCGCAGCGATGCGAGCAAGCTAGTTGGGCCCGCCACCCATGGCCGGCTGACTGAAACACTTGGCGGATAGCGTCAACACTTGGCGGATAGCGTCACGACGTGCTCGGCGCCTCGAAGTCCTCCTGGCTCGACTGGAAGTGGATCGGCGACAACCTCCAGCTGATCCGCTCCACGCTGGGCGAGCACCTGATCCTCACGGGCCTGACCCTGCTCCTCGGCGTGGCCGTCGCCGTGCCCGTGGCCCTGGCCTCTCGCCGCTGGCGGTGGCTGTACCCGCCGGTCACGTCGGTCGCCGGGATCCTTTACACGATTCCATCGCTGGCGGCCTACGCCCTGCTCATCCCCTACACCGGGCTGGGGAGCCGCACCACCACCGTGGTCCCCCTCGTCACCTACACGCTGTTGATCCTGGTGAGGAACATCGTGACCGGCCTGGATCAAGTGCCTGGGCCAGCCAGGGAAGCTGCCGAGGCGATGGGCTATTCGCCGAGACGCCTCCTCGTGCGGGTCGAGCTTCCGCTGGCACTGCCAGCCATCCTGGCGGGCCTCCGGCTGGCGGCGGTCACAACCGTCGGCCTGGCCACGGTGGCCAGCCTCGTGGGTTCGAAAAATCTGGGCTGGCTGATGCTGTTCCCGGGCTTCCAACAGGGACGACGTACACCGATCCTGGTCGGTGCCGTCCTGGCCGTGCTCCTGGCTGCGGCCATCGACGCGGTCTTTCTCGCCATCGAACGACTGGCCTCGCCGTGGCGCCGGGCCGATGGCGGACAGCGCCGCCGAGTGGAGCCCAGGGCGGCCGCATGAGCATCGCGTCCGAGGTCATCGACTGGTTCACCGAGCAGAGCCACTGGCGGGGCACCTTCGGGGTGCCTCATCGCCTGCGCGAGCACCTCTATCTTGCCGGCGCCTCGCTCGGGGCCGCCTTCGTCCTGACCTTTCCGCTGGCGGTGTGGTTGGGCCACCGGCGCAAGGGTGCCTTCCTGGCAGTGAACGTGGCCAACATCGGACGCGCCATCCCATCTCTTGCCATCCTCCTGCTGGCGGTGCAATGGCTCGGCCTGAAGGAATGGCCGGTCGTCGGCTCGGTCACGGCCTGGATGGCGCTCACCGCCCTGGCGCTGGCGCCGATCCTGACCAACACCTACATCGGCTTGCGGGACGTGCCCGACGCGGTGCGCGAGTCGGCCGCGGCCATGGGTATGACCGGCTGGCAGCAGGCCCTGAAGGTAGAGTTGCCGCTGGCCCTGCCTCTGGCGCTGGCCGGATTGCGCACTGCCGCCGTACAGGTCGTGGCCACAGCCACGTTGGCCGCGCCGGTGGGAGCGGGCGGGCTGGGCCGGTTCATCGTCGACGGCCTGGCGGTGCGGGACTTCGCCACCGTCGTCGCCGGCGCCATCCTGGTGGCAGCCCTCGCCATCGTGGTGGACACCCTCTTCGCCCTCACCGGATGCCGGCTGCTGCGCCACCGGGCCGAGTAGCCCTTGGTTCGGGCCCCAGCGCTAGTCCAAGCGCCCATCCCCGGCGAACCAGCACCCATCCCCGGCACAACGGTGTGCGGAAACTACGGTCGTGCCGTTCTGTTTGCGGCCGTGATCGGGAGACCTGCAGATGAAGACGCTCCGTACGGGCGCAATTGCGGCGGTTGCGGTGGCTGCGCTGGCCGCCGTCGGATGTGGCAGCAGCGACAGCTCCAAGGCGTCGTCGACCACGGCTGCGGCTGCCTCCGCATCGTCCTCGGCGTCGACGGGCACAACGGCGTCCGGATCATCCTCGTCTTCCACCTCCGCGGCAGCGGCCGCAGCGCCGGAGTTCTCCTTCAAGCCGCTGGATGCGAGTGGCCCGATCACCAAGGCAGCGCTGAAGAAAGGTGATGTCGACATCGCCCTCCTCTTCTCTTCTGACGCCGACATCGCCGCCAACAACTGGGTGTCGCTCAACGACGACAAGAAGCTCCAGCAGCTCGAGAACGTGGTTCCGGCCATTCGCGTCGACAAGAAGACCGACGCCGTCGCCAAGGCGCTCGACGCCGTCTCTGCCAAGCTCACGACGCCCGAGCTGGTCGAGATGAACCGCCAGAACTCGGTCGACGACAAGACGCCCAAGGATGTCGCCGCCGCCTGGCTGAAGAAGAACAACCTGGTCCCCTACACCGGCGACAAGGTGAGCGGCTCGCTGACGGTCGGCTCGACGAACTTTGCCGAGCAGGAGATCGTGGCCGAGCTCTACAGCCAGATCCTCACCGCCGCCGACGCCAAGATCAGCAGGAAGTTCCAGCTCGGAAGCCGTGAGGTGGTCGCCCCCGCGCTCGAGAAGGGCGACATCGACCTGTATCCCGAGTACATCGGGAGCTACACGCTGTTCCTCGACAAGCAGGCGCGTGTGCCGGCGGACAAGAACACTGCTGTGGCCCAGTTGAACACCATGCTCCAGCCCAAGGGCATCACAGTGCTGACCCCATCCGATGCCCAGGACACCAACGCCTTCGTGGTCACCAAGGTGACAGCCGACCGCTACGGCCTGAAGAACGTGTCCGACCTGGCCAAGCTCAAGACGGGTCTGACCCTGGGTGGCCCGCCCGAGTGCCCGGAGCGCCCGTTCTGCCTGGTCGGCCTGAAGCAAACCTACGGGTTGAAGTTCAACGTCTGACCGCGAGACGGGCAGCTCAGGGGAACCGGGCCCTGAGCCAGTCGGCGCAGAGCTCCATGGCGTCGCGGCGGTGGCCTTCCAGGTAGTGCGGGGCACCCTTCATCTCGTGATACGTCTTGTCGGTCGCGCCGAGATTGTCGTAGATCTCCCGGGCCTGGCGGATCCGAATCTCGGTGTCGCCGGTCGGATGGAGGAACAGGCTCGGCACCTTGACCTGCGGCGCCGTGTCGGCCAGACGGGCGTGTGAGGAGAGGCCGGACCAGGTCGAGAGCCAACCGCGGTCGGTCATGGTCCGCGCCAGGCCGCCCCGGCCGTAGTTGGCTTCGAAGGGGTCGGGAAAGGCGAACAGGCTGCCCAACGGACGCTCGTCCGGGTCGAGCGACAGATCGAGATACGCCGGATCGGCCAGCGTGCGGTAGATGGTCAGATAGCGGGTGGCCACACCGCGGGCTCGGGCCGCGCGCCAGGCAGGACTGCCCCGGTCCAGGCCTTTTGCCACCTCGCGCTGCTCCGCCTGATCGGCCAACGCAGCCTTGGCGATCGCGTCGATGCGGGCACAACGATCACGCTGAGCCGCCCGATAGCCCTCGAGCCACTCCCGGTCGTAGGTGCACGGGCTCGGCCACGGCCGCCAGCCGTTGTCCGGGTTGTACATGTCCAGCTCGGGAACCGTGGAGAAGGCATCGGTCTCGTCGGCCACCGACGGGTCGAGCACCTGCAGCATGAACACGCCCTCACCCGGATGGGCGGCGATGCCGATCCAGGCATCTCCCAGCTGGCGTTCGGCCTGGGCGAGCGCCATCAGCGAGCCGCCCCCGCTGTTGCCGAGCAGGACCACCGCCTCGGCGCCGCGGCTGCGCATGAAGGCGGCCGCAGTCGCTACGTCGACCACGCACTTCTCGTGCAGGCAGTCCGTGTCGTTGTTCTGATACCGGGTCCCGAAGCCGAGGACGCCGTAGCCCGCGTAGGCCAGCAAGGGGTTGGCGTAGTGCACCGAGAAGTCACCCCGGGGATGCGAGAGGATGACCCCGGTGCGCCAGGGCCGGCCGCCGGGCGGCGTCCACAGCGTGCCGCGGACCAGCCCCCCGTCCTCGGACACCAGGCGAACCGGCTCGCGGGGGATCTCGACACCCGGATCGTCCTCGCGAAGCGGCCAGAAGCCGAGGCCGGCGGGGCGCTGTTGACCGAGTGAGGCAGGCATGACCCGGAGCTTCGCGCGTCCGGCCGAGGCACGCGGCCTGCCCTGCGTCTGGTGGACAGCCCGGCATCGCTCCTGGTCGGAGACCAGATTGCCGTCGGGCAGGAACAATTTGTCCTTCCCTGGCCCTAGAGTCGGGGAGAGGTTGCTTCGGCAGGTCGGGAGCAGCCGCGCGCAAGGCGTATTGTGCGTCACAGGGCAGATCGCGGCAGTGGCGGTGGCGTCGACGTGGCGCCCGGCGGACACCTCTGGCGGGACGGCGGAACAGGTGTGAGCGGCAGGATTCTCATTGCCGAGGACGACGAGAAGCAGGCTGAGCTGATTCGCCTGTACCTCGAGCGCGAGGGCCACGCGGTCCTCGTCACCCACGATGGTCGCAGCGCGCTCTGCCAGATCCGCGCACGCCGTCCCGACCTGGTCGTTCTCGATTGGATGATGCCGGAGATGGATGGGCTCGACGTCACGCGGGCTGTTCGGCTCGAATCAGACGTGCCCATCATCTTCCTGACTGCCCGCTCGTCGGAGGACGAGATGTTGCTCGGTCTCGACCTCGGCGCCGACGATTACATGACGAAGCCGTTCTCGCCTCGTGAGTTGGCCGCCCGGGTCCGCACGGTCATGCGGCGACGCACGCCCGGACAGGCGGACGAGCTGCATCGCATCGGCATGCTGGAGGTGGACGCGCTGCGCCACGAGGTCAAGCTCGACGGTCGGCCGGTAGAGGTGACGCCGAAGGAATTTGCCATTCTCGAGGCGCTGGCTCGCGCCCCCGGACGCGCCTTCACCCGGACCCAGCTGCTGGAGCAGGCGTTCGGCTTCGACTACGACGGACTGGAGCGCACAGTCGACGTGCACGTCCTCAATCTCCGCAAGAAGATCGAGCCCGACGCGGGCTCCCCGACATACCTGCTCACGGTCTACGGCGTGGGCTACAAGATGGCTGAGCTCGATGCCTCATAACACGATTCCCCGCAAGCCGATGTCGCGGGACGCAGACCCCCAACCCAGCGGGACGGCGGAGGCGGCGCATCCGGCGCCCCCGGCACCCCGCATGGGAGCCCGCCGCATCACGATCATGGTGTTGGTGGCCCTGCTGCCCGCAACTGCAACCGCCCTGCTGCTCGGAGCGTGGGTGACAAACCAGCGATCCGGTGCGGCGGCCCGCTTGCTTGTGGCCCTCGCCATCCTGGTGCCGCTCGTCTTGGCGGCAGCCGGTATGGCGGCCCAGCGCCTGACCCGCCCGCTCATCCACCTCACCCGGGCGACGCACCGCTTCGGCCAGGGCAATCTGACCGAACGGGTGCCGGAAGCCCAGCACCCCGAGGTTGGCGACCTCTTCCGCGCCTTCAACGTGATGGCGGCATCGCTGGATGAGGCTGATGCGTCCCGCCGGCGCATGACCAGCGATGTTGCGCACGAGCTGCGCACGTCGCTCACCAACGTCCGGGGCTACATCGAGGCCGCGCAGGACGGTGTGGCGCCCCTCGATGCCGCGTTGATCGATTCGATCCACGAGGACACACTGGTGTTGCAGGGCCTCGTGGATGACCTGCAACAGCTCTCGGTGGCCGACGCAGGTGCGCTGCAGCTGGACCGTCGGCCCACCGACCTCGACGAGCTGGCACGGTCGGTGACCGCGGTGCACCGGGCGAGGGCCGCAGCCGCCGGTCTGGAGCTGACGGCGGAGCTTCACGCCGGCGTCGTGGCCGATATCGACCCGCGGCGCATCCGCCAGGTGGTCACGAACCTGCTGGACAATGCCATCCGAAACACGGATCGGGGCGGATCGGTCACCGTCTCGACCGGTCTCACCCCCGACGGGGCGGAGATCGCCGTGTCCGATGACGGCTGCGGCATCGCGGCGGACGAGTTGCCGCTGATCTTCGAGCGGTTCCATCGGGGCACACGGGGTGACGACCGGGCATCGGGCAGCGCTGGGCTGGGTCTCGCCATCGCCCGCCAGCTGATTCGAGCGCATGGCGGCCGGATCGGCGTGCGGTCTGCGGTGGGCCACGGCAGCACTTTCATCGTCCGCCTCCCGGTCAACCAGAGGCCACTCGGTCCTCTGGCGGCCGCCCTGGTCACGAGCGGGGTGGGGCCGCCGCCGCCGCCCAGCGAGCAGGAGCGCATCACCAGGGTCGCGGCCTTGGCCACCAACGGCCATCGGGCGGACGCCCCTTCGCCACAACGACAGACCGTGCCGGCCATGTTGCCCAGCACCACCCATGAGCACTTTGCCGAGGCCATCGCCATCTCGGATGTCGACGAGAGCCATGACAACGGCATCAGGAGGGGGTCGAGACGACCGCCGCAGCGTCACGCGAGCGGAGAGCGTCCTGCCAAGCCCTCAGAGGGACGGGGCGGGACGACCACCTCGGCCAGCGGCGGTCACGGCCGCCCGGTCGATTTCACCTACATCGACGTCTGCTGAATCTGTTGTGATGACCGACTACGGCTAAACCGCCCACATCCCAGGTGCGCAAGCGGCTCGACGCTCGACCGCCAGGTCCTTCGTATACTCGCCGTATGGCTGATGTCGCCGAGCCCGTCGAGGCTGCCGTCGAACCTCTCCCCCTCCGCTTCTTCGGCGACCAGGTGCTACGTCGCGTGTCGCAGCCGGTCACCGACATCACCGGCGACATCGTGGAGCTCGCAGAGCGCATGCTTGTCACCATGGAGCAGGCGTCCGGCGCCGGGTTGGCTGCCCCGCAGGTCGGCCGCACCCTGCGCATGTTCGTCCACGCCCTGCCCGACGAGGCGCCGGCTGTCCTCATCAACCCCAAGATCGTCGAGACGAGCGGCGAGTGGACCTACAGCGAGGGCTGCCTCTCGATTCCCGGCCTCTACTACGAGCTGGTGCGGCCCAAGATCGTCCACGTCCGAGCCATCGGCCTCGGCGGCAACGAGCTGGAGATCGAGGGCGACGAGCTGCTCGGCCGGGTGATCCAGCACGAGATCGACCATCTCGATGGTGTCCTGTTCGTCGACCGCCTCACCGGTGAGGCCCGCCAGGAAGCCACCATCGAGCTGACGAACCGCGTCACCGGCACCCTCGGGGCGAACGACCCGCTCCTCACCGGTCGCCCGGTGCCGGCCCTGCGCAAGGCCAACGCCCGGCTCACCTGATCCCACCGGCTGGGGCCCGGGCGGAGTCGTTCTGGATCGGCCTGGACCGCGCTGGATCGGCCCGCACCGCCTAGATCGGCCCGGACCGCCCTGGATCGGCCCCGGACCGCCCTAGATCGGCCCGGAAAAGGTGTCGCACGCGGCCATGTCGCCGCGCTCGTAGCCGTTGGTGAACCACTTCTGGCGTTGCGCCGCGCTGCCGTGCGTCCAGCTCTCCGGGTTGACCTTGCCCTGGAACTCCTTCTGGATACGGTCGTCCCCCACCGCCGCGGCTGCGTCGAGCCCCGAAGCGATGTCGTCCGGCGTGAGCCTGGTGATCAGGGGCTGGGGCCCCGAAGTCGCATGGTTGGCCCACACGCCGGCGTAGCAGTCGGCTTGCAGCTCGAGTCGCACTGCGTCGCTCTGGGGGCCCTGCTCGGTTCTGACCCGCTCGGTCTGGCCGGTGAGGTGCTGGACGTGGTGCCCGTACTCATGCGCGATCACGTACGCCTCGGCGAACGGGCCGCCCTTCGCCCCGAACTTGCTCTGAAGCTCCTGGTAGAAGCCGAGGTCGATGTACACCCGCTGGTCAGCGGGGCAGTAGAACGGCCCGACTGCGGAGGACGCTGCTCCGCAACCCGTACTGACCTGTCCGGTGAAGAAGACGGTCTGCGCCTGCTGATAGGGAACGCCGCGGCGGGGCAGCTCCTGCGCCCAGTACTGCTGCACCGAGTTCACCACGGCCACGATCCGGCAATCCGCCCTTTTGTTGGCGTCGGCACCGGTGCGGCACTCGCTGAGGGCCTGCGATGCTGGAGCAGTGGCGCCGGTCTGGCCCGGTTGCGTGGTCGGGAAGAGCTGCGTGAGGCCTCCGAGGCCGCCCGAGGAGCTCCCGCCCCCGAGCAGGCTGACGACGATGTAGATCACCACCCCGATCACACCCAGTCCGCCACCCCCCACAGCGATGCGACCGCCCATGCCACCCAGCGGACTCGCGCCCCGTTGGTCGCTGACCTGGGAGGTGTCGAGGCCGGCGTCTTCGTCGAATTCCATCATTCCTCCAGGTCGGGACAGGTCGGGACGGTTGGACAGGTCGGGACGGTTGGACAGGTACGTCGTTGCGGCTCGCGAACATCCCGGACCTACTCACCGGCGCTCGGGGCCTTGGGCGAGTACGTTCCCACCAATGACCGAGGCCCAAGCGACCGTCCGCGTTCGACCCTTTGCGTGCGGGTGGCTCACCGCCAAGGACGCCGGCTTCCTCATGAAGGGACTCACCGGCGACATCCGGCTGCCGATACCGAGCTATCTGGTCGAGCATCCGAGCGGCCAGCTCGCCCTGTTCGACACCGGTCTGCACCCCGATCTCCGCACATCGACCGATCGGCTGCGCAGCTCGGCGGACATCTTCAAGGTCCACTACCAGGAGGGCGAGAGCGTCGGCGAGAGGCTGCAGGCCATGGGCGTCGACCCGGCCTCGATCAACAAGATCGTGTTCTCGCACCTGCACTTCGACCATTGCGGAGGCACGCTCGAGCTGCCCAACGCCCGCATCGTGGTGCAAGCCGCCGAGTGGGCCGCCGGTCACAAGGAGAAGCTGATCGCCAACGACGTCTACAACCCCAACGACTTCGACCTCGGTCACGACGTCGAGGAGATCGACGGGCGCCACGACGTCTTCGGTGACGGCTCGGTGGTGTGTGTGCCGACGCCCGGGCACACGGCCGGGCATCAATCGTTGCAACTTCGTACCGCGCAGGGCGATGTGGTCCTCTGCGGCGATGCCTGCTACTTCCGCAAGGCGCTCGAGACGTTGACCACGCCGGCGTTCGGTTTCGACCTCGAACGGCAGCAGGCCTCCATGAAGCTGCTCGCCGAGCTGGAGCGCTCCGGCGCGAACCTCTGGTTTGGTCACGACGTCGAGCAGTGGGAAAGCCTCCCCGCGGTCGTCTGATCGAACGGCGTCGGTCGGGAGAGGCAGGACATGCGCATCTGGCGAGTGCACGAGCTCGGTGAGCCCGCGGAGGTGATGAAGCTGGAGGAGGCGCCGGCCCCTCAGCCCGGGCCGGGCAAGCTGCTCATCGACGTCGAGGCAGTCGGGTTGAACTTCCCTGATCTGCTGCAGATTCGGGGTGGCTATCAGGTCAAGCCGACCCTTCCCTTCACGCCGGGCGGCGAGATCGCCGGGCGTGTGGCCGCGCTGGGCAAGGAAACCGACGGGCCCGCCGTAGGGACGCGGGTGCTCTGGATGGGCACGGCAGGGCTGGCCGAGCAGTGCGTGGCCCCAGCCGCCCGGTGCTTTCCACTGCCGGAGTCGATGCCGTCCACCAAGGCAGCCGCACTCCTGGGCAACTACGGCACGACGTGGTTCGCCCTCCACGACCGGGCCAGGCTGCAGCCGGGCGAGGTGTTGCTGGTGCACGCCGGCGCAGGGGGTGTGGGCAGCGCCGCGATCCAGCTCGGCAAGGCGGCCGGTGCCATGGTCATCGCCACGGCCGGCGGGCCGCAGAAGAAGCAGGTGCTCGAGCAGTTGGGGGCGGACGTCGCCATCGACTACCTCCAAGAGGACTTCGTCGAGGTGGTCAAGGCGACCACCGATGGGCAGGGAGCGGACGTCATCTACGACCCTGTGGGCGGTGACACCTTCGACCGCTCCCGCAAAGCGATCGCCTGGGACGGG
>JAXDQG010000178.1:0-2573 GCA_034667945.1 Acidimicrobiia bacterium
CTCGGCCATGCGGTCCCGGACGCGGTCGAGGCGGGCTGCGGACATGGTCCGCAGGCTACCGAGCCAGTGGTGGGGCGGAACCGGCGGCCGCCTGCTTGGCGTGGTAGCTCGAGCGGGTCAGCGGCGACGACTGCACGTGCCGGAACCCCAGGCTCTCGCCGACGACGCGGAGGGAGTCGAACTCCTCCGGCGTCCACCACCGGGCGACGGGGAGGTGGTTGGCCGTCGGCCGCAGGTACTGGCCGATGGTGACGATGTCGACGCCGACGGCCCGCAGGTCGTGCAGCGCGGACACGACCTCCGCCTCGGTCTCGCCCATGCCGAGGATGATCCCCGACTTGACCGTGAGCCCGGCGGCCGCTGCCCGGCCGAGGACGGAGAGGCTGCGGGCGTAGGAGGCCGACGGGCGGACGGCCCGCTGCAGCCTGGCCACCGTCTCGATGTTGTGGTTCAGAACGTCGGGGCGAGCGTCGAAGATCGTCCCGAGCGCCTCGGCATCGCCCTTGCAGTCGGGGATCAGCAGTTCGACCTGGCAGCCGGGAACCTGGGAGCGAATGGCCCGCACGGTCGCGGCGAAGGCCGCCGCTCCCCCATCGGGCAGATCATCCCGGGCGACGGCCGTCACCACCGCAAATCGCAACCCCATCCGGGCCACCGCCTCGGCCACCCGCTCCGGCTCCCCGGGGTCGAGCGGCTGCGGCTTCGAGGTGTCGACCAAGCAGAAACCACAGGCCCGGGTGCACCGCTCGCCGTTGATCATGAACGTGGCGGTGCCGTCGTTCCAGCACTCGAAGATGTTGGGGCAGCCAGCTTCCTCGCACACCGTGACCAGGTCGAGGTCCTTCATCACCCGCTTGAGCCGCATGTAGTCCGGCCCCGTCCGCAGGGGCACCTTCATCCATGATGGCTTGCGGGACGAGATGGACAAGCCTTCGGTCACGCCCGCCTCGGCCAAGCGCCCGCGCAGCCGAACCGACGTATCGGAGGACCGTTCAGGACGTACCGGCTCGCCCGCGCCCAGGCCGCGGGTGAACGGTGCCAGATCGCCATGACGTACCCGGTGCACGACATCTGCCCGGTCCCAGTTGCCTTTGGCCCACAGCTCGGCCGCCCGGGCCACGACCGCGTCGACCACCTCCGCCATGGAGACGTCGAGTCCCTCGGCATGCAGCGACGTCACACCCTTGTCGGTGATGCCGCAGGGCACGATGTGGGCGAACATCGCCAGCGGCTCGAGCGTCACGTTGAGCGCGAACCCGTGCATGGTTCGGCCGCGAGACAGCTTCACGCCGATGGCGCCGATCTTGCGGGGTTCTGGGCCCTCGGGATCGACCCACACCCCGGGGTAGTCCGACAAGCGGCCGCAGCCGCGAAGTCCCACATCGGCGAGCGCGTCGATGAGCAGCTGCTCGACCGAGCGGACATACGCCACCGTGTCGGCCATGCCGCCGCCGCGCTTTCCGGGCAGGGACAGGATCAGGTAGCCCACCAGCTGTCCGGGCCCGTGGTAGGTGATGTCCCCACCCCGGTCGGCCCGCACCAGCTCGGCGCCGACCGACGCCGCCGGCACCAGGAGGTGTTCGAGCCGGGCCCGCACGCCGAGCGTGTAGACGGGATCGTGCTCGAGCAGGAGCAGGTGGTCGTCTGCGCTGTCGCGATACAGCCCTCGCTGCAGCGCCAAGGCGTCGTCGTAGCGTACGCGCCCCAACCACCGCAGGTGAAGCATCATGCGACCTCGGCGTTCCAGTCCCGTTGCTCGATGATGTCCCGCAACTTGGCCAGGAAGGCCGCGGCGTAGGCGCCGTCGAAAGCCCGGTGGTCCCAGGCGAGGGCCAACACACCCACCGAATGGATGGCGATGGTCTCGTTGCCGAAACGATCGGTGACCACGACCGGCTTCCGCTTGACGCCGTCGGTGGAGAGGATGGCGACCTGCGGCTGGTTGATGATCGGGAACTGCATCATCGTCCCGTACTGCCCCGGGTTCGTGATGGTGAAGGTCCCGCCGGACAGATCGTCGGGATTGAGCCGCTTGCTGCGGGCCCGATCGGCCAGGTCGACGATCTCACGGGCAATGGCCCGCAGGCGCTTGTCGTCCGCGTGGCGCACCACGGGGGCGACCAGTCCCTCGAAGTTGAGGTCGACCGCGATACCCAGGTTGACCTCGCCGTGAAGGATCAGCTCGCCCTCGCCCACCGAGGCGTTGATGTAGGGGAACTCCCGAATGGCATCGCACACCGCCCGGGAGACGAACGGCAGGTACGTGAGCGACGAGCCTTCCTCGGCCCGCCATTGGTCACGCAGCGCCCGACGCACCTGATCGACGCCCTCGAAGTCGACCTCCATGGCCGTCAGCGTGTGCGCCGAGGTGGCCTTGGACATGACCATGTGCTCGCCGGTGATACGGCGTATGCGGTTGAGTGGCACCTGCGTGTCGCCGTGGCCCAGGGTCACCAGCGGCGGAGATGCCGACGCCGCCCGGGTGGGAGCCCTGCCCGCGGGAGCCGCCGGCGCTGATGCGGGTGCCGCGGGTGTTGCGGCCGGCGCCGGGCCGGCGGGCGCCGGCACCGAGG
>JAXDQG010000179.1:0-10323 GCA_034667945.1 Acidimicrobiia bacterium
GACGCGCTCGACAAGGAAGACCTCGTCGGCGTGATGGAGTCGCTCACCCCTGGCGAGCGCGATGCCATCATGGGCTCCACCCAGCGCCTGGCCGGCGAGCTGCGACGGATCGGCGTCGCCGCAGACGGCTTCGATCTTGCACATCTGGCAGGTGTGAATTTCCAGGTGACCAACCTCAAGCTCGACAGCACCGCGGTAGCAGACAACCTGGCGGAGGTGCGCATCGTCTCCGGCACGCTCACCACGACGGTCTCCCTCGACAGCCTTCCCCTGGGCCCGGCGCTTCGTGACCTGGCCAACCAGGCTGGAGCCGACGCCACCGCCAAGGCGGCCGAGCCGCAGAACGAGGATCTTTCCAAGATGGATGCACCGCTGATGGTGGTGCGCAAGAACGGCCAATGGGGCCTGAGCCTGGGTTACACGCTGGCCGAAGCGGCTCGTCGTGACGCCGGCGCCGCCCGCCCCGACTACGCCCATCCGGCCGTCACGCCGCAGGGCGCCAGCTCGCCGACAGCTGCGGTGGAGGGCCTGGTGGGTGCCATCGACAACGGTGATGTGCGAGGCATGATCGCTCACCTCGAGCCCGAGGAAATGGCGGCCCTCTACGACTACTCGTCGCTGTTCCTGCCGTCGGCTGATGCCAATGCGGAGCTCAAGGCATTCGCGGCCGCCACGACGATCAGCGATGTGAACCTGTCCGTCGAGGGCAGTGGTGATACGCGGCTGGTGAAGATCGACGGGTTCACGATGAACTACGACGACGATCAGGTCAGCGCGGAGGTCCGCTTGGCCGACGGCTGTGTCCACGTGGTCCAGATCCAGACGGATGGCTCGCAGCACGACGCCTACGACTCCTGTGCCTCAGGCGAGGCGAACGCCGATGCGCTCGGCGCCGACCTCGGCGGCTTTGCCGGCCTGCAGGGTCTCTTCGACCCGTCGTCGCTGACGAAGGGGCTGGGGATCACCGTCCACCAGGTCGACGGGAAGTGGTATGTCAGCCCGACCCGCACCGTGCTCGAGACGCTGGTCGCCGTGGTGGGAACGCTGAAAGACGATGCGGTCGGCAGCCTCGTCCAGATGTTCGCCGGGATCGGTAACTCCTGACCGGAGACGGCCCGAGGGTCCTTTTGTAAGCGAACTGAACCGGCTGGGCTGGTAGGCATCGTGCCTGCCAGCCCAGTTCCGCGCCCAGGGTCTCTCGCGGTGATACCGACACATCGCTTCCCGCCGCGAGAGCACTCCGCCCATCGGGCCCACGCGGTTGCGAATCGCTGCCGCCGGCTAGCCTCCCCCCACGGTATGAGCGCCCCCGAGTACGTCCCCATCAAGCCGGCCGCGACCGCGCGTTCCTACTCGTCGCCGCCCCGACGCCCGGATCCCTGGCTGGCGGTCCGGCCCGGAGACCTGGGGGGCGACGGCCAACCGTTCGGTGAGCGCTACGGCACGCCGGGCCCCGACCAGGGTTACGTCTACAAGCTGCTGCACCTCTTCGAGACGAAGATCTACCTCACGGAGGACGAGGCCTGGGAGGACGCCCGGGTCGGCGCGGCAATGGTGGCCCTCAAGCGGGCCGCCATGTTCGGGCGGGCGCCTGTGGTGCACGACGTCACCGTCGGCTTTGGGGTATGGGGGTTCTTCGAGCCAGATCCGCCGGCCGAGCTCCTCCCCATCCGACGGCGCTACTTCGCCACGATCTCGCATCCTGCGCACTACACGGAGCGGCTGGCGGTGGCCGATGCGGTCCCGCCCGAGGTGCTTCGTCGCCCGCACACCGAGATCGTCGAGAAGGCCCGTACCGACTGGCGGTCGCTTCTGCGCATCGAGCCCGTCACGCACTAGCACGGCGCTGCCCACCCGGATGCGGTGCTTCGCAAGCTTCTAGGCGCCACCCACTGGGCGCCACGGCGCCTGGGCACCATGCTCTCGGCACCACGGCGCTGAGGGCCGAGCGCGGCGGGTATGGCGGAGTCGGTCCACCCGCTGCCGGTACTCTCGACGGGTGATTCGCGCCCGGTTCGCCCCTTCGCCCACCGGCTACCTCCATGTGGGCAGCGCGCGTACGGCTCTGTTCAACTGGCTGTTCGTTCGCTCCGTCGGCGGCCGGCTCGTGCTGCGCATCGAAGACACGGATCAGGCCCGCAACCAGCACGAGCTCATCGACAACATCATCGACGCCCTGACCTGGCTGGGCATCGACTGGGACGAGGGACCGTTCTTCCAGTCCGAGCGAGCCGATCGACATCGTGCGGCCATCGCCGAGCTCGTCAGCCAGGGCCGCGCCTACGAGGACGAGGGCGCCATCCGCTTCCGGGTCCCCGATGCGGGCGTCACTGCCTGGGACGACGTCATCCGGGGCCGGGTGGAGTTCGAGAACGTCAACCTCGAAGACTTCGTGATCCAGCGCTCGGACGGCTCGCCGATGTTCCTCTTGGCCAACGTGGTCGACGACCTCGACATGGGGATCACGCACATCATCCGGGGCGAGGATATGGTCAACAACGTCCCCAAGCAGCTGCTGCTGGTGGACGCGCTGGGTGCTTCGCACGACGACATCACGTACGCCCACCTGCCGCTGCTGGTGGACGAGGGGCGTCGCAAGCTGTCCAAGCGCTTCGGTGACGTGGCGGTCGAGCAATATCGGGAGAAGGGCTATGTCGCCCCGGCGCTGGCCAATTACCTGGCGCTGTTGGGCTGGGGCCCGCCCGACGAGGTCGAGATCCGGCCCATGCCGGAGATCATCGAGCAGTTTCGCCTGGAGGACGTCAACAAATCGTCCGCCTTCTTCGACGTGCAGAAGCTGACCCACATCAACGGGACGTACCTGCGCGAGATGAGCCGTGAGTCGTTCGCCGAGGCAGCTCGTCCCTGGGGCTACGACCTCAGCCAAGTTCCGCCCGCCCTGCAGGACCTGGTCCGCATCCGCGCCCACACGCTGGCCGACGTTCCCAGCCTTATCGACTGGCTCTTCCTCGAGCAGCCCGAGATCGATCCGGCGGCGTGGGAGAAGATCGCCAAGTTGCCGGACACGGCTCCGTTGCTCGAGGAGACTACGGCGGCCTATGAGGATGCGCCCTGGGAGGCCGCCGAGTTGCACGCCCGCTTGGCGGAGGTGGGCGAACGGCGGGGGCTCAAGCTGGGCAAGGCGCAGGCCCCCGTCCGGCTGGCGGTCATGGGCCGCCCGGTCGGGCCTCCGCTGTTCGAGTCGCTCGAGGCGCTCGGTCGAGAACGAACGCTGGCCCGCCTGCGCAAGGCGCGGGCCAGCCTGTAGGCGTCGATCGGGTAGCGCAGCGATGGGGAGAGGCACCCAACAGCGGACCTCCCGACCGTCCCGGCGTAAGGCCGCCCGGGCGAAGGACGTCCGTCGCAGTCATCGGCGGCTCGCGCTGCGCGTCCTGCTGCTCGCGGTCGTCCTCACGCTGGCCTACGGGGTCGTCACCTTCACCCAGGTGCTGTGGATGTCACGCCACGATCAGGCGCAGCCGGTCGATGCCATCGTCGTGCTGGGCGCCGCACAGTACGACGGCCGTCCATCGGGAGCCTTGAAGGGCCGGCTCGACCACGCGCAGGAACTGTGGCAGCGGCGGTTGGCCACCACGATCATCGTGACCGGCGGCAACCAGCCGGGTGATCGGACGACGGAGGGCCTCACCGGATTCACCTATCTCCGCGACAAGGGCGTCCCGGAAGCCAACATCCTCATCGAGGTAGGCGCCGGCTCGACGTTCGACGCCCTCTCGGCCAGCCGGCTGATCCTCGAGGAGCACGGGCTTCGCAGCGCGCTGCTCGTCTCGGATCCGTATCACAACCTGCGCCTGGCCGGTGTCGCCGACGAGTTGGGCATCGCTGCCAAGGTCTCGCCCACTGGTGCACACACCGACGGCCGGGCGCTGGTCCGTGAGACCTTGGCCGTGGCTGTGGGACGGCTGATCGGCTACGGGCGCTTGTCCCGTTTGTGATTGGCAAGGCCCGGACGGTAGCGTTGTTCCCGCCCGTTCGGGGGTGGTGTAATTGGCAACACGGCAGGTTCTGGCCCTGTTGTTGGGGGTTCGAGTCCTCCCCCCCGAGCAACCACGATCATCAAGCCCCTATCGTCTAGCGGCCTAGGACACCACCCTCTCAAGGTGGCGGCACGGGTTCGAATCCCGTTAGGGGTGCCAGAACATAAGCCCTCGTCAAGCGGGCATTCCGGAAGCCTCGCGCTCGGAATCGACGACGAAGAGTGCCCAAACTGCTCGCGCAAGGTGTCGCCGGGACGGGTCTGAGACATAGTGCGGGTCAGCCGGCGCACAGCGGCTTGTGGGCGAGGAACGCGTGGCCGTTGACGTCGAAGGCTCGGGCGTTCAATTCGCCGTGGGCGCCGCCGAAGGTGTCGAGCGCGGGGCCGACGGTCGCGTCGGTGAAGCCCACGTCGGTGAGCATCTGGATCCAGCCTGCGCACGGCAGGCCACCGGCAATTCAACCGGTCCACAGGTCGATCTGAGCGATCGCTTCCGGCGGTACCGGGTTGCCGTTGGCGATGTCAGCGAACTGCAGGACCCCGCCGGGGCGCAGCACTCGCCACGCCTCGTCGAACACGGCCCGCTTGTCGGCGCAGAGGTTGAACACCCCATTGGAGATCACGACGTCGGCCCAGCCGTCCGCGACGGGGAGCCGCTCGGCGAGTCCGTCGCAGAACTCGACGTGATCCAGGGCGAGCAGCTCAGCGGTGGCGCGCGACTTGGCGAGCATCTCAGTGGTCATGTCGACGCCGACGACGCGGCCTTTGGGGCCGACCTGGGCGGCGGCGACGAAGCTGTCGAACCCCGCCCCTGAGCCGACATCGACAACCAGTTCCCCGGGCTGCAGGCGTCTGAGGCTGAAGGGGTTGGCGACGCCGGCGAAAGACTCGACCGCCCGGTCGGGAAGGGCGTCGACAATGGAGGGGTCGTAGCCGAGGCGTGCCGCGAGGGGCCGCCCGGTGTGGAAGTGGAACTCGCCGTGGGGGTGCACGGCGACTTCGCGGTATTTGTCGCGCACCTCCGCTCGGAGGGCTTCAGCGTCGAAGACGACGTCGTTGCTCATATCGCACGCTCCTCGCTGCCTACCGGCTGTGGCGCGACGCCGGCTTCGCCGTCGGTGCCCTCTTCGCCGGCATTCTTGCCGACCTCATCTCCGTCGAAGCCGCGATCTGGGCCGTCGCCGTGATTACCGCTGCCTCCGGCATCGTCGTCGCCGTCCGCATGTACGAGACCCACCCACCGGCATCCAGTCCACGGTCAAGCGCCCCGGTCGACCGGCCGGTACATACACCGTCCTGACCACCAAGATCTGGACGCGGAGAGCGTCGCGCTCCGCGTTTGTCGCTGAGTGCCTCCGGGTACGCCGCGGTCGTCGACAAGCCGTCCAGCGCACCTCTCCTCCGAGAGGGGCATTGCGGAGCGGACTGCCGGCGCCCACGCGTCACATGAAGGAGTGTCGTGCCGCCAGCCCCAGCAGCCCTGCAACGTCGAAGTGATCGCGACAGGCGACCCATTTGTCGTGCGGGTTTCGGCAGAGCCCACGACTTCGGGAGCGCCGTCGCCAACACAAGCGAAAGCTCCTCCTCGGACGACCTCCTCGACCACTCCCTCGACGTCCAACAGCACCAGCGCGAGCGGCGCCACCAGCAGCAGTACCCCGCCACCGATAGGATCGCCCACGTCGACGTCCCCTCGCTGAACAACTTCAGCTGGACTCGGTTTCCGGCCAGCTTTCAGCCCCATCGGATGGTTTGAGAGGGGAAGTACTCGTTGGCTAAAACGCGCAAACTGCGAGCAACGCTCGTTCCAATAGCGGCAAGTCCAGCCGCGGCTGTGGCCGATAGCTCCCACAGACCGCTTGGGCCTGTGGGGGTCAGGATTAGTGCGGCATTGCCATCGGGTATGGCGGCCACATGGATCACCAGTCGTCGGTATTGGATCGTCAGCCCTGTGTGGATAGGCCGTCGGCGTGCCGAACGTCACCCCTTCCCGAGGCTCGCGGCTGTATTACCGAGGTGCTGTTTGGGGCGTTGACCCGATCAGGCGACTTGGCTGATGTGCCCCTTCGTGACGACCCGCTGACCGGAGACGACTTTCATCTTGCTCTCTATTGCTGCTACGAACTTCACTATCAAGGCTTTGAAGGCATTTCGGACACCTGGGAGTGGGATCCACGGCTCATCTCATTCAGACACCGACTCGAGCAGGCATTCGAGCGCCGTTTGCGCGACGAGGTTGCACCTTTGCCGCAAGGCCCCGTGGTCCCTGTTCTGCATGCGCTGGCAAACGCTCCCGGGCCCTCCCTTTCCCGTTACATGGCCAACGAAGGAACGATTTGGCAGTTTCGTGAATTCGTAGTGCACCGGTCCCCCTATCAGTTGAAGGAGGCGGACCCCCACACGTGGGTGATCCCCCGGCTACGAGGTGCACCAAAGGCGAGCACGATAAAGCTGCAAATGGAGGAATACGGCGAAGGTGTCGAGGCCGACATGCATTCCACACTCTTTGCCGAGGTGATGGACGAGTTGGGCCTCGACCCCACGTATGGGCACTACCTTGACGTCGTGCCGGGCTCGACGCTTGCCACAACGAACCTCATCAGCATGTGCGGCCTCAATCGTCGCCTACGCGGTGCGCTCGTGGGCCATCTTGCCTTGTTCGAAATGACGTCAGTCCTGCCGATGTCGCGCTACAGCTCAGCACTGGAGCGGCTCAATGCCGGTCCGCGAGCCAGGCGGTTCTATGACGTCCATATCGACGCCGATACCGTGCACGAGGTACTTGCCTCCGAGCACCTTGCCGGCCGACTAGCGGATGAAGAGCCCGAACTGGCTGCTGACATCATCTTCGGGGCTGCGGCTGCGAATGTTGTAGAAGCTGGCTTTGCCACAGCCATCCTCGACGCGTGGGGCAATGGGCGAAGCTCGTTGCGGTCTCCGCTGTCATGTTGAGTTACGTCGTGCCCTTGCGTCGTTGGTCGCTGGGGTCGATCGACGAACTGGCAACGTATCTGCGCGCGCTGACTGATATCGCCGAGGTGATCGTGGTCGATGGGTCTGACGCACCCATCTTCGAACACCACGGACGCACCTTGACGGCTCCGATTCGGCATCTCCCTGTCGGCCCTCAGTTCCACGGTCGCTCCGGCAAGGTCAATGGAGTTCTCACCGGAGTGTCCGTTGCCAGCCATGAACGGGTGGTTCTCGCGGACGACGATGTCCGCTATGACGCAGCCGAGCTGCAGCGGGTCGCCGAGCTGCTCGAGGACGCCCATCTTGTTCGACCACAAAATTATTTCGACCCGCGTCCGTGGCACGCTCGTTGGGACACCGCCAGGTCATTGCTGAATCGCTGCTTCGCCGGTGACTTCCCCGGCACGCTGGCAGTAAGGCGCTCGGCCTTGCTGGCGACCGGCGGATACGACGCCGATGTGCTGTTCGAGAACCTGGAACTGATGCGGACGATCGAGACGGCCGGGGGAGTGGTCCGTCACGCGCCCGAGCTCTACATCCGCCGCGCGCCGCCTTCGACCGGGCAATTCCTCCGTCAGCGGGTCCGCCAGGCCTATGACAGCTCGGCCACTCCCGGCCGCATGCTGGTCGAGCTTCTGCTGCTGCCGGTGCTGCTGTTCGCCCTACGGGCCAGCGCCTTCCGGGCGTTGTGCGGCGGCATCATCTCGTTGGTTGCACTCGCCGAGCGAGGCCGGAGGCGGGCCGGCGGACGGAGGGTCTTCCCGGCGACCTGCAGCTTGTTCGCGCCCGCTTGGGCCCTCGAGCGCGCCATTTGCGCCTGGTGTGCGCTCGCGACCCGGGCTCGTGGCGGTGTGCCGTACGCGGGGACCAGGTTCGCTCGGGCGGCTACGCCTCGGGGAGAGCTTCGGCGACGCTATCGACATGTGCAACTGAAGTTGGAGGGGGCGCTCGCATGACATCCGACTACGACGCAGCGCTGTACGGCAGTTTGGTGGCGGCCGACTATGACGCTATCTACGAAGGCGTCTTCGACACCGCCGGTGCTCTTGGCCTGATCTGTGAGCTGGCCACGGGCGGTGGGGTGCTGGAATTCGGCGTTGGTACCGGACGACTGGCGATCCCGCTGGCGGAAGCCGGCCTGGACGTCCATGGCGTGGACGCATCGGCAGAGATGTTGGAGATTTTGCGGCAAAAGCCCGGAGGCGAGCAGATCGAGACGTCTCTTGGCGACTTCGCCGAGTGTCAGATCGACAGAGCATTCTCCTTGGTTCTGTTGACGTTCAACACCATCTTCGCCATGCCGGACCAGGCGGCCCAGGTTCGCTGTTTCGCAAACGCGGCCCGGCATCTCGAACCGGGTGGGCGCTTCATCGTGGAGGCCTGGGTCCCCGACGTCTCAGCAGCGTCAGAGCCAACCATCAAACCGAGGCGGCTGGCGAAAGGTCTCATGGGATTGGTCGTCTCCGAGAGCGACCGCGTGAACCAACTGCTTTCCACTACGCAGATCGTGCTGGGCGGGCCGCAACGGGCTCTGGTCTATCCGGTCGTCCACCGTTATGCCTATCCGAGTGAGCTCGACCTCATGGCGCAGCTCGCCGGCATGAGACTGGAAGAACGCTTTGCCGACTGGCACCGCAAACCGTTCACGTCAACGAGTACCGAGCATGTCTCTGTCTATAGGAAGCTTCCCGCTGACAGCGCACCTGATTGATCGCATGTGACGTGCTAGTCGACATGCATCGTCGAAACTGGTCGCAGAAACTTGTCTGAGCGTCCCGTTCGTCGGGTATCGAGGGGAAGTGACGACGACCTCATTGGTTCTCGAAGCCCCGCTGGAGCGGATCTGGGGCATCATTTCGACCGCCGAGAGTTACAGTGACTGGGTCGTCGGCGCCAAGGACATACGAGGCGTGGAGGGCCCGTGGCCTCAGCCGGGGAGCCGCTTTCACCACACGATCGGCGTCGGACCCTTCACGTTGCAAGACGACACCAAGTCCTTGGAAGCCGAAGAGCCCTGGCATCTCGTCATAGAAGCGCGTGGACGCCCCCTGGGTAGGGCTCGCGTGGAGTTCACCCTGACGCCACTGGCCGAAGGTACCAAGGTGAAGATGGATGAGAAGATCATCGCTCCGTCGCTGATGAGGACCCTCGGCCCTTTGCTTGCACCCCTCATCCATCGCCGAAATGACGAAACGCTACGGCGCCTCGCACGCGTCGTGGGAGCCTCCGCCGTTCAAGATGAAGAGCCTCGGCGCCGAGCATAGTTTTGCTCTTCGGGCGACAAATTGCGGACGAGATGATTGATGTCGCGCCGGTCGGGGAACAACTCGCCAACGGCACACCGACTCACGATCTACGCAGATACTTTCAAGTGATCTTCGCTGTGGCGTGATAGTCCCACCCGCTCGGTAGCTCAATAGCGGCCTCTTCGTCGCGTGGCGTCGTGTCGGATGGCGCACTTCCGGAGGCCGTGTCGCTCCGCCATAGCGTCCGTCGTAGTAGAGCTCGAGTCGAAATGAAAGGGAGGCTGACGATGAGTCAAAGTGATTGGGAGGCTCCGATGCCCGAGACGGGCCCTCCGCCGGCTCGGTATTCAGGGCCAGTGGATACCGTGTCCGACCGGCGTGGATCAGCCGGTCAGGCAGGTCAGTCCGGTCAGGCAGGCGCCGACGGCAGCACTGCTCAGGTGGCGAAAGAACAAGCTTCTCAGGTCGCGTCCACCGTTGGGCAGGGCGCCAAGGACGTGGCCGGAGAGGTGAAGAACCAGGCCGGTTCGGTACTCGAGAGCGCCGCCGACGAGGCCCGTGATCTCGTTCGGGACGCGCGCACGGAGCTGCGCGGCCAGGCTTCGCAGCAAACCGAGCGGGCAGGGCAGGCGCTTCGCACGCTTGCCGGCCAGATCGAGGCCCTCCGCGATGGGCGGACCGAAGAGGCGGGTGCTGCCGCCGATTACGCCCGTCAGATCTCCGAGAAGGTCCAGGCGGTCGCTGGGCGATTGGAGTCAGGCGGCCTCGACGGCATGGTCGACGACGTGCGCCGTTTCGCGCGCCGCCGGCCCGGAACGTTTCTGCTCGGAGCAGCCGTCGCCGGCTTCGCGGTCGGGCGCTTGGTGCGTTCCTCTGCAGGCGGTGGCGACAGCCAGGACGGAGCTGCAACGGGGTACGGCAACGGGGTGTACGGCCGGCCGACCTCGACGGGGCAGCCAACCAGCAGCACCTCGTATGGCACGTCCGCCGATCAACTGGGAACCGGTCCGGCTTCGCTGCCGGCTTCCGGCCCGATCTCCAACCCGTACCCGAACGGTGCTAGCTACCCCTCGGAGGGCGCTACGGGGCCGTATCCGTCAGGCCGGT
>JAXDQG010000180.1:0-3840 GCA_034667945.1 Acidimicrobiia bacterium
GTCCCGGCGGGAACCTGCCCTTGGACAACCGCCTCGGCCCTACCCCAGTGGCCCGACCCCCCGTCGCAACCCCTCCGCGACGGGGGGTCGTGCCGTGCACGTTGACGGCGGCCGAAGGCGGATGTAGCTCGGCTGGGTCGCTGGCTCGTCAGACCGTTTGGGCCGCCAAGGACGCCAGTGCGGCGTCGAGGCTGTCCCGCAACGGTCGCTCGTCGCCGGTCGCCACCGACACCAGCAGGCCACCCTCGAAGCACGCGACGAACATCACGGCGAGGCGGGCAGGATCGGCGTCGGCCCTGAGCTCACCGGCCTGCTGCATGGCCGACAGTCCGGCGGTGAGGTAGCTGGCCATCCGCTGGAAGGCCGCCGCACCGATGTGTCGCAGCCCGCGCCGGTCCGCCTGCACGAGCTCGCCGGCCAGCCCGGCGATGGGACACCAACGGGCGAAGTTCCTGCCGCTGGAGTTGGCGACCAATGCGTCGCACCACGCCCGGAAGCCATCCAGGGACGACAGGTTGCCGAGCAGGGCCGCGTGACGGTCGACCCACTGGTCGATCTGTCGCGCCATCACCTCGGGAACCAGATCTTCCTTGCTGTCGAAGTAGCGGTAGAACTGCCCTTTGCCGGCTCCCGCCCGCTCGAGCACGTCGTCGACGCTGGTGCCGTGCACACCCCGGGCGTGGAAGAGCTCGGCCGCCGACGATACCAGCCGGTCTCGTACCGCTCGTCCTCGGGAGGTGGTGGGCGTCCGCACCTGGCCGATAGTACCACCGCACCCCAAAGCGCTGGACGCCGAACGTTACCGAATAGTACCGTTTGAGGCGTGAATCCCAGCTGGGCGGGCGCCCGGACCCATCCACCAACGCCGGGAGGTCGGCCGACATGAGCAACCTCGTTGTGGAGCCGCTGCCGCCCCCGCACCCCCGCCCTGGTCGCCGGGCACGCTTGGCCGGCGTGCACCGGGCGTGGATCGTGTTCGTCGTGGCCTTCGTGACCCTGTTGGGCGCGGCCGGTTTCCGGAGCACCCCCGGGGTCCTGATCGAGCCGCTGCAGGGCGAGTTCGGCTGGTCGAAGGCCACCATCGGTGGTGCGGTCTCGGTCAACCTGCTGCTGTTCGGGCTGATCGGTCCGTTCGCGGCCGCGTTGATGGCCCGCTACGGGCTTCGGCGGGTGACCGTCGGCGCCCTCGCCACCATCTCGCTCGGCGCCCTGGCCACCACGCAGATGCACGCGGCCTGGCAGCTGGTGCTGCTGTGGGGCGTGGTCGTCGGGCTCGGTTCCGGTTGCATGGCCGCCGTCTTTGCAGCCACCGTGGCCAATCGCTGGTTCGTGGCCCGCCGGGGACTGGTGATGGGTGCCCTCACGGCGGCGTCGGCCAGTGGGCAGCTGGTGTTCCTACCGTTGCTGTCCTACCTCGCCGACAACGTGGGATGGCGCTGGGTGTCGATCACTATCGCCGTCTCCGCCCTGGCGGTCACACCGCTCGTCGCGCTGGGTCTGCGCGACCGGCCCGAGGACCTCGGCCTCCAGCCGTACGGCGCGACCGAGGACTACGAGGTCCCGAAAGGCGGCGCCAATCCCATCCGCACGGCCTTCAGCGGCCTGCAGCAGGCCTGGAGCAGTGGGGCGTTCTGGCTGCTCGCCGGCAGCTTCTGGGTGTGCGGCCTGTCGACCAACGGGCTGGTCCAGACCCACTTCATCGCCGCCGCCCACGACCACGGCATCACGGCCACGAGCGCAGCTACCCTCCTGGCGTTGGTAGGAGTGTTCGACGTGGTCGGCACCGTGGCGTCCGGCTGGCTGACCGATCGCCACGACCCGCGCCGCTTGCTGATGGCGTACTACGGGCTGCGTGGCCTGTCGCTGCTGGTGCTCCATCCCGCCCTCGAGGCCCGGGGGTTCGGACTGGCCGGCTTCATGGTGTTCTACGGCCTCGACTGGGTCGCCACCGTGCCGCCCACCCTGGCGCTGTGCACCGACGTGTTCGGACGTGAGCGGGCGCCCGTGGTCTTCGGTTGGGTGTTCGCCGCCCATCAGCTCGGCGCCGCGGCTGCGGCCTGGGGCGCCGGGCGCGTCCGCGACGTCATCGGCAGCTACCAACCGGCCTTCCTCGTGGCCGGGGCCGCCTGTCTGTGCGCCGCATTGGCCGTTCCCTACATCCGTCCTTCGGGCGAGCGGGGCTGGCGAGCAAAGAGCAGAGTGGCCGAGGCGCAGCCGGCCGGCGCCACTGCGGTCGGCTAGCGAGTTCCGCCCGCTGGGACGGGCGCCGCCGGCCGGTGGGCGATGAGCATGCCGGTGCGGCCGCCGAGATTGGCCAGCGTCTCGAGGTAGCCGTTGACCTGGGCAGCAGCATGCTCACGCCAGGGACGGGGCTTGCCGTCGGCGGGTGCCGGACGAGCCTCCGCTCTCGCCTTCATCTGCCGGAAGTGCGCCACGACCTGCTGGGTCGTGTCCTGCCAGGCCAGCAACCGCATCCCGGCCGCCTCGATGTAGACCAAGAGTTGGGCGAGCGAGGGGGCGAAGAACGGCGTGTGCGCGGTCAATGGCTCCATGGCGTCCGGTATGGGCGCCGTCTGATCGTGCATCACCAGGTGACCGCCAGGTCGAAGGACACGGGCGATCTCCTTGAACAGCAGTTGCTTGGCCTTCACGTGCACGCTGACGTCGAGCATCCACACCTGCGAGAACAAGCCCTCATCTGGGGGCAGCCGGGTGGCGTCACCGAGGCGGTAGGTCACCCGATGCTCCAGGCCGGTCATGGAGGTCAGCGCTCGCGCGACATCGACGCGAACCGTGAGCAGGTCGATACCGAGCACCGAACAGCCGAAGGTGTCCGCCAAGAAGCGACCGGGCCCGCCGAGTCCGCATCCGACGTCGAGCACCCGATCACCGGGGCCCGGTGCGCCGAGCTGGGAGACCACGCCGGCCAACGTCTGCAGCATCGGATAGGCGCCCAGGTTATGACAGTCCAGGTCACGCGAGTACAGATCACGGGCGGTCATCTGGGCCTGCTCCACGCCCTCGCGGGCGAGCGCCTGCAGGATCCGATCGAGCGAGGAGCTCTCGCCATAGAAGCCAGCCAACTGGCTGACGGGGGACGGTGCACAGGTCATGTCGTTACCCGGCTCCTTCGTGCGCAGGACTGCCGGCGCGTCGACGGCCCACCCGATGGTAGGTCACCCTCGGGGGATGCCTCGGTGCAGCCTCGACAGCCCCTACAACCAGCCGCTTCGGCGCAGGAAGTGGAAGGAGACCGCCCCAGGGAGCACCGGCAGCCAGTAGGTCACCAGGCGGTACGTCAGTACCGCGGCAATGGCTGGTCCGCTGCTGGCGCCTGCGGCGGTCAGGCCCGCCACCAGGGCCGCCTCCAGTGCGCCGAGGCCACCGGGAGTCGGAGCCACGGCCGCGGCGGCCGAGCCTCCGAGGAAGACGGCGGTCACCGTGGCCAGCGGTAGACCCACGCTGAACGCCTGACACGCTGCCCCCAGCGCGAGTGTGTAGGCGGTGGTGATACCGGCGGCACCGACCAAGAGCACAAGGGCGGGTCGGGGCCGACGGATGGCCGCTCGGATGGCGCCGAACATGGCCTCGCCGGCCGAGCCGACGCAGCGGCGCACCATGGCCCACCAATGCCACACACCGATCAGTGCCAACGCCGCCACGGACACCAGCAGCCATGGCCAGCGGTCGGGCAGTTCGGGACCGGAGAAGCGCAGCCGGGCGTGACCCGCCCCCAAGCAGCGGGACGATGGCCGCTATGCCGACCAGGTGAACCAGGAAGCCGGCGATCGAGTTGAGCCCTACAGCGGTGATCGCTTCAGTTCGGCTGCTGCCCGCCGC
>JAXDQG010000181.1:0-3112 GCA_034667945.1 Acidimicrobiia bacterium
GAAGTCGCTCCGGCCCCGCTCGTCGTCCAGGTCGAGGACGACACTGCGCTTGCCCCGGTTGTAGGCCCAGTGCCAGAGGGAGCTCTCCGGATCGGGCTGGTCGTCGACGAAGGGCCCGAGGCGCCGCGAGGGTGAGCCACCGGGAGGCTCGACGGCGATGACGTCGGCGCCGAGCGCCGCGAGGATCAGCCCGGTCAGCTGTCCTCTCTCGTCGGTGAGGTCCAGGACCCGGTACGGCTCCAGCATCGCATCCCCCCGAATGCTCGCTTACCGGGCGGAAGTCTTGCCCGTGCGGTGGAGCTTGTCACGAACGCCCTGGCGGGGGCCGGTTGTGGGTTCTGCTGGTGGTCAGGCCAGCCAGGTGGTCGGCTCGATCTCGCTCTGCCGGTTGACGACCAACGCCTGGAGCTGCGACCAGTAGTCGTGGAGGATCTTCCCGGGGCAGTCGGTCTCCGCGTAGTCGCGGTGCATGGCGACGTTGGGCACGTCGACGGACAGACCGGTCAGCGGATTCTCATAGGTGCTGCTGCCGGTGGGATCGAGCTGGTTGCTGGCCATGATCATGGCGATCACGGTCTGCAGCGACGTCCACGCCTCCTCCGACATGTCGGCATCGTCGAGGTCGCCCATGATGGCGATGCCGATGTTGCCGACGTTGTAGCCCTTGAGATGGGCGCCGGTGACGGCCATCGGAGCCCGCTCCCCGCTGCCGGGGCGGACGTCGTAGATGGGGAAATGGGTGCCGCCCGACCAGCGGCCTTCATACACCGTGCCGTCGGGTCCGATCAGCAGGTGATAACCGATGTCGCCCATGCCCTGGCGGACCGCGTGCTCGTAATAGACGTTCCTCACCAGCTCGGCACCCTCGGTGGGACCTGTGGGCGTCCACGAGCCGGTGTGGTGGACGGTGACCTTCTGCACGGTATGGAAATCGGGTGGGAACAGCTCGGTGCCGTCGGCGTCGAAGCGGTAGTGCTCGTCGGCTCCCCAGGCGGATCGCTTGCAGTAGGGAACCAGGCCGTTGGAAGAGTCGGCATTGGCGTTGGTGGCCGCGCCGGAGAGGGCGGAAATGGGATTGCCGCTGACGAGACTGACCGCACCGGCTGCAACGACGGTTGTGAGCCCGCCTATGACGAAGCGCCGACGAGTGGCCCGGGCCTTCGAGCCGGGGGTCCATTCTGGTGATGGGTTGGCAGTCATCGGCAGCTCCTCGACATGAGTAGCCGCCCGCTTGCCGCGTTCCAGGGCGGAAGCGTGTCCCCAACCTGTGATCAGCGTGACATGTCGACGGCAGTAATGCCAGCCAATCGACTTGTCATTTGGTGCCGGCACAACCCGGCGCGCCATGCGTCTGCAAGGATCGGCCGCGACCACGGCGGAACGCGCCAACCCCGGGGGGAATCATGAAATTCGGCATCTTCGACCACATGGAGCAGCGCGGGTCCACCCTCCATCAGCTCTATGCCGAGCGCTTGCAATACGTGGCTCGGGCGGACGAAGCGGGGTTCTGGTGCTACTTCAAGTCGGAGCATCACCTCACCCCGCTCGATGCGGCCCCCTGTCCCAGCGTGTTCCTGGCCGCCGCGGCCCAGCACACCACCCAGATCCGGCTGATCCCTCTCGTCTACCTCCTGCCGTTCCACCATCCGCTCCGCCTCATCGAGGAGGTCGCCATGCTTGACGCCCTGTCGGGTGGTCGCCTCGAGGTGGGTGTGGGACGCGGCATCGCCCCGCCCGAACACGAGATGTGGGGGCTCGACCCGCAGGACTCCCGCGAACACTCCGAAGAGGCGCTGCAAGTGCTGCTCAAGGGCCTGACCCACCCGCGGCTGGATCACCGGGGACGCTTCTACTCTTTCGAGGACGTCCCCATGGAGATGCGCCCGTATCAGCAGCCCTATCCGCCTCTGTGGTATCCCGGGAATGTCGACGTTGCCGGTTCGCGCTGCTTCAACACGATCATCGGCGGACCGATCCCCGCGGTCGCTCAACAAGCCAAGCGCTTCCATGAGCTCCTCGAGCAACACGCCGACGACACCACACGGGTGAACCCCCACGTCCAGCAACCGATGGTCGGCGGCGTCACCAGGATCTACGTGGCCGAAACCGACGAAGAGGCCGAGCGCCGGGGCCGCCAGGCGTGGGCTGCATACACCTACAACATCACGTTGCTGTGGAAGCGGGCGGGCATCATGCCATCGGAGATGCCGCTCGATCCGAGTGTCGGGGGCGACTTCGATCGTGCCATGCAGGTGGGTGCCGCCGTCGTGGGTTCGCCCTCCCGGGTGGCGGATCATGTCACCCGGTATGCCGAGGAGACGGGGCTCCCATTGCTGGTTGTGTCCTGCGCGTGGGGCGACCTGACGCATGCCGAGTCGATGGCGTCATTGGATCGATTTGTCGAGGGTGCCATGGCACCACTAGCCGTCGACTGAGGCGGAACGTCGGGGAAGCCAGATCACACGGGTAACCGGCGCATCGGCGGTCCATTGCCGTCCGTCTCGCCCCAATACTCGGGCAGGCGCAGATAGCCGAACCGCGGCAACTCGGCCGCCGGCTCGAGGCCCTGCGCGAGCTTCAGTCGTTGCACGGTTCGCACATGGGCGGACATCTCGTAGAACACCATCCACAGCGAACTCTCGAGGTCGTAGCGGATGAACCCGGGCCGCTCGGGGTCGGGCCCTGCTCCTCGGGGCAGCGTCTGGATGACATAGCGCCAGAACTCGGTGCCACGCACGCTCTCGCGAGTGGCACGAAGTGTCTCGATGGAGTGCTCACCGACCACTCGTTGCAGCCAGCTCACACCGAGATCCACCATCTGCAGAAGATCTGGCGGCTCCCAAAACAGAGTCTCATCGAGCACTCGGTCGTATTTCATCTTGGGACCGAGGTGATGATGGTCCCAATTCACCGGTTGCGGATCGTTCCCATCAGGCCACAGCAGACTGCTGCAACGACGATGGGTGAACACCAGAGCATCCCAGGCGATGTGGGACGCTTGGCGACGGATCGACCACCACATCCACTCCCGGGCGGGATTGCGGTCGTCGAAGTCCAGCTGTTCGGGCGTCAGTCCGTCGAGCTCGGCTCGCAGCCATTTCGGCACCAGCGA
>JAXDQG010000182.1:0-4507 GCA_034667945.1 Acidimicrobiia bacterium
GTTCTAGCCGGCCGCCGCGCTCAGGCTCTCCGCCGCAGCAACTCCAGCATGCCGTGCGGGTGGGCCACGGCGAGCTCGATGTCGTAGTACTTGCGCTGCCCGGCGCGCGACTCCGCGGCCAGCAGCCCGCAGCGGTGGACCTTCTCGAAGTCGCCGTAGGGGAACTTGTAGCGGCCCTTGTTGTCCTTGTCCTGCTCGTCGTCGATCCCGAGATGCCACTTGGCGTAGTCGCGGATGCCGTGCTGCGATGAAGTCGTTCTCCTGCTGCGTGGAGGGCCGATGCTCGCTCCACGCGTCACGGTCGTCGAGGACGTATCCGCCCGCCACGATCACGTCCTGCGCGTGAGCGAACGCCCGCTCGTTGAGTTTGACCGCCATGCGCGTCAGCTCTCGTGCCGATCGGGTGGGATCCGCTGGAGATGGCCGAGGAACCAGTCCCGTGCGAGGTGGGCCACCTGCTCCAACGCTCCTGGTTCCTCGAACAGGTGCGTTGCGCCCGGAACGATCACCAGTCGGCTCTCGCCGCCCAGTTCCCGCATGGCCTGGCGGTTGAGGTCGATGACGAGGGGGTCGCGCTCCCCGACGATCAGCAGCGTGGGCTGGCGTACCTCGCGCAGGTGCGCGCCCGCGAGGTCGGGTCGGCCCCCGCGGGAGACGACCAAGGGTGTGCGTGGCCCGCGTTCCCGCTGTGCCCGGTGAACGCGCGCCAGGGAACGTGTTCCACCGCGCGGTCAGGCCTTGGGGGCCGCTGGTGGCTTCATCTGTGATCCTGCCTGCCGGGGAGCCAGAAAACTTCGCTCCGCAAGCACAGTGACCGGGATCGGCGGTCGGCCCCGCAGGACAAATGTCGGTCGGTCCCGGCTCTGGGACCAGCCACCCCAGTGGGGGCGTGGAAGTTGTAGCTGTGTCCTGCAGCCGTCCCGAACCGGCATCACCCGGCGCCCTGGCGCACGGAAGGCAGACGGCCGATCGCCACCCGTCGGTCTGCCCGCACGGCAGGTACGGAGTCGCGGCTCACGTGCGGAAGAAGTCGCCGCTAGTCGTGTAGAACTCCGCGCCGATGGCCTCGTCGGAGCAGGCCAGGGAACGGTGAGCGCCCCAGAACAACCTAGTTCCTCGTACCGCCACCGCGGCCCCCGACCTCGCCGAGATCGGAGGCCTCGTGCGTTCCGCGCGGCGGGCAGTGTGTCGGAGCCAGGCGAACCGACGCTCTCGTCAGCAGCGGTCAGGCAGGTCGGGAGAACTCCTTGTCCGGGTAGTAGGTGTAGGCCACCTCCCGGATCCTGCTGCTCTTCTCCAGTCCCGCACCAAGCGCACCGCCGACGGTGGCAATGGAAGCGGTCAGCCAGGCGATCGCCAGCAGGGTTCCTGCGTGTACGGGGTGGTTGAGCTGTCTGGCGATCTGGTCGGGCGGCAGGAGGAGAAGGCTGACGACGACCGTCAACGCAAACAGGATCAGGTAGAGCGCGACCACGCCGATGACGACGGTGATGACGGTGACGGCGTTGAACAGGATGACCTGCTCCTTGGCCCCGGGGAGCTCTTGTCGATCCGCGGATCGAGGGACCGTCTCCGGCAGGTTGCCGCCGATGACGAGGGTCAGCGACAACGCGAGGACGGACGCGAGGGTGAGGGCGATCAGGCGCAGCGTGCCGCCACCGTCGGCGATCATCCAGATGAAGCCGTTGACCAGCGAGAGCACCGCTATGCCGAGCGCGGCGACCGCGACGGACGAGAGCCGGATGACGGCTCGCCAGGGACGGTTGGCGCGCAGCATGCCCAGCAGCAGTTGGAAGTTGCCCGTGATGACGGTGGCGACCAGCCGGATCCCGTGTCGGTCTTCCTCGACGTGGCGGCCGAGGCGGGCCAGCTGCTGGGCTGTGCCGGGGCGCTCCTCGTGCTCGTAGCCGGCGCCCCGGCCGGTGGGGCCGTACTGGCTGAGCAGAGCCGACACCAGTTGGACGATGGTGCGCAGCGCGCGCCGGCGCACGTCGACAGGACCGAGCGCGGGGAGGGAGAGGGCTGCCACACCGTGCGTCGGGCTGGTGTAGGCGATGACCGGCCGTCTGTCCTTCTCCAGGGGCAGGTCGGTGATGTACACCGCGAGGTGCCACCCCTCCTTGAGCAGCTTTTCGCGTGCGGCCTGGATGACAGCATCAAGGTCGACCGGCGGTAGGACGAGCCGGTCGGAGACGAGTCGGACCACCCAGCGCACCTTCGGCACGCGGCCGGCCAGCTGCTTGGGAAGTTCGGGCAACAGGCTGCTCGCGAGTTCGGTCGCTGGGCCGGGAGCCGCGATCAGGCCGAGCACGAGCTCCCGGGTCTCGTCGTCCGCGCCGCTGTCGGAACGATGATCAGACGATGTCATTGCAGCACCCACCTCTTCCGGCAAGCCACGTCCGGACCGGTAAGCGCGCTGCACCAGCCAGCCCTTCACAGCCGGCACCTATGAAGTCCACTCGGTACCCGGCCTCGAGGGCGCCACTCACCGGCTCGACTCCCGGTGCGCACCGACTGCGATCGCGCTCAGAAGGACGGCGCGCTCGGCGCTGGCGGCGTTCTCCGAGTTGGGCGCGTCCAGGGACGCCGATGCCGCGGCCGCGTTGCTGCGCTCGCTGGGCGTCGTGGCGCGGACCGGACCCAAGTGCGTCGGCACGCTGACGCGCCGCGAGCGCGAGGTGCTCCGCCTCGTCGGGCTCGGGCTGTCCAACCCGGAGATCGCCGAACGGCTGTTCATCAGCAAGAGAAACCGCCGCGCACCATGTGAGCAACCTGCTGGCCAAGCTGGGTGCACGAAACCGGGCGGAGGCCGTCGCCCACGCCTCCCGGCTCGGGGACCAGCCGACGTCCTGACGATCCGCTGGCAGGACCGGCGCTCTCCCCGTCCACCGGCCACGGGTCGACGTGCAGTGGGCCCAGCCGGTAGGGCAATCCCGGACGGTGATCGACGTCAGTGGCTCCCACCCGACTGTCCCGGACAGCACAGATCCCCGGGCCTCCGTAGAGGACCGGGGTTCTGCCGGTTGTAGCGGGGGAACCTGCCGGACCACTGATCTCACGGTTGTCCGATGCACGTTCCCGCAAGTCACATCCTCGTGCCCACGCATCTGCCCACCTCCGTCCTCTTCCACTTGCCAACGTGGCGCGTCTGCACGGCGGGATAGGCAGGTGATCTTGACACTCGCCGCGGACAACCCGATCTCATGATCGGGGCTACTTCTTCCAAATCATTGCTGGCCGCGATTGCGAATGCGTCGAGGTGGTCAGCCAAGTCGCTGAGCACCGGATCATGTCCTCTGGGGTCAGGGAGGGCGAGGTGAGCTCTCTTTGCGCACGGGCGACGCTGGTGCTCAGGGCGAAGGCGGCGTCCTCGCCTTCCTTGGGGCAAACAAGGACAACCTGCCCCTGTCGCTGAATATTGTTGCGACGTGTGCTTGCAGCTCCGCGTCTACGGCCTTTAGAGCGGCGTGATCCCTTGGGTTGGCGCGGATGGCTTCCTTTACCGCTGCGGAGTTGGTCCCGAGCGTGGACACGTACTGAGCTATGTCGCCGTAGTACTTGACATAGACGTCGCGACGCAAGGCGAGCTCGCTTTCATGGGCCGAAGCATCGGCGCTAAGCCGCGCAACCACGTAGCTCGGGCCTGCACCGATGAGCGACCCCAAGAATGCAGACCCAGCTGCAACGAGAGCCATCCACCGCTCCGGCGTCATGCCGCGTGCCCAGCACGTATGAACAGCCGCTGGTGCCACAAGCCAAGCACGAGCACCAGACGCCGTACCGATCGCAGCCGCGACCGACTGACCCGAACGTCTCTGGGTCAGTGGCCGGTCTGTGAGGCTGCGCGGGGCTACGGCAACGCCGACAACGCGTCCGTCAACAACGCGACGAGCGCCTCGTGCTGCACGTCGCCCGATGACGACACCTCCTCCTCCGAGCCGTCGAGCGCCCTGGCGGCGAGCCCCGCCTTGCTGTCGATCAGCTCAGCGATCCTGGCGTCGATGGTCTGCGCGGCGATGATGCGCCACGCGGTGACGGGTTCGTCCTGACCGATGCGGTGGCTGCGGTCAATGGCCTGGGTCTGCTCCGCGTCGGTCCAGGACAGCTCGGCAAGCACGATGTTGGAGGCGACCTGCAGGTTGAGACCCACGCCGGCCGCGGTCAGAGAGCAGACCGCGATGGCGACGTCGGGATCGGTCACGAAGGCGTCGATGTTCTTCTGCCGCGACGCCGGTGTCTGGTCGCCGCGGATCGACGAGAAACGGATCCCCTGCCCGGCGAAGGTCTCCTCGGCAACGTCCATCACGTCGACGTGCTTGGCGAAGAAGACGACCTTGCCCGCGCTCCGCGCAAGCTGTGCCGCGTAGTCGGCGGCGAGGCCGGCCTTCGCCTGGCCGATGCGTCGCACCATGCTGAACACGTTCTCGCCGGTCTTCGTCGTGGTCGTGTCCTTCAGCTCCGACCTGGCCACCCTGCGCACGAGGTCGTGGTCGATGCCCTCGACGAC
>JAXDQG010000183.1:0-3621 GCA_034667945.1 Acidimicrobiia bacterium
ATGCGCTGCCAGGCCATGGACGAGCTGGCCGTGCCAGGCTCGCCGGAGGTTGCGTCGGTCGGTGGGCCGGACAGTCTCGACAAGCTGCTGGGCACGTCGGACGTCGTGGCCGTGTGCTGTCCTCTGACGGAAGCCACCCGGCACCTGTTCGACGACCGGGCCTTCGGGCTGATGCGGCCCGGAGCAATCCTGGTCAACGTGACCCGCGGAGAGATCGTGGACGGGGACGCGCTGGTGAGGGCGTTGACGAACGGACAGCTGGGCGGCGCCGCGCTGGACGTGGCCCCTCAGGAGCCGCTGCCGTCGGATCACCCGCTGTGGAAGCTGGACAACGTGGTGATGACGCCGCATACGGCGGGGGCGAGCCAGCACCGAGCCGGACGGAACATTGCACGGTTCTGCGAGAACCTGCGGCGCCTGCGGGACGGGCGTGAACTCGAAGGTGTGGTGGACAAGAAGCTGGGGTACTGATCTGGCCTTCCTGGCCCTACGCGCGGTCGCAGCCGCGCGCGGGGTGGTCAGTTGAGCTGACCCGCCCTACCAGGGGATTTTCCGCATAGGCGTTTCCACGGTGACGTAACCGGGAGGACTTGGGCGGCTTCAGCGTGACGGCGGACGCTGGCGCGACTCGTCGGCCGCCGCGTTTGCTACGAGCTCCAGCCGCGATTCGGTCTGCGGGGCGGGTGCCGGTGGGCGGGTGCCGGATGATACGTCGATGCGCCGGTTCCGGCCCGCCGCGCCAGGCGGCCCCGGTTTCGTCACCGGCGAAAGCCCTATGTCGGCAGCACGAGAACCCACACCGTCGCTGACCTGCGAGTTTAGGCGAAGAGACCGCGTGTAGTGAACAAACAGACGCGTCCAGCGCGCATCCCGCGGCTCCCGTCCTCGGCTACAGCCGTCCCGAGCGAACGCTACGGTCCCGGGCGTGAGCCAGCTTCCGCACAACCCGAACGGTTACGTCTGCCTGTCGTTCGATTTCGATGGCCCGTCCCTCTGGATGCAGCGGCGGCAGACCACTCCCACCCCGGTTTCGCGAGGCGAGTTCGGCGCCGTGGCCGTGCCTCGCATCCTCCGCCTCCTGCAGCAGCGCGGCATCCCGGCCACCTTCTTCATCCCCGGCCACACCATCGAGACCTATCCCGACGAGTGCCGGATGATCGCGGACAGCGGCAGTGAGATCGGCCTGCACGGCTACGCCCACGAACACAACCCGACCATGTCGCCCGAGCGGGAAGAGTGGGTCATGACCAAGTCGCTGGAGCTGGTCGAAGGCCTCAGCGGCACGCGGCCCAAGGGTTATCGGGCGCCGTCGGGCGACCTCACGGTGCAGACCGTCGACCAGCTGGTCGAGCACCAACTGCTCTACGACTCCTCCATGATGGGGCACGACTATCGCCCCTACCGGGTCCGACGGGGCGACGAACTTCCCAGCGAGGGGCCGGCGCGCTGGGGCGAGGTGACCAATGTCATCGAGCTGCCGATGAGCTGGACGCTGGACGACTACGTGTACCTCGAATTCGTCACCTTCCGGCGCATGCTCATGCCCGGTCTGCGCCGCCCCGAGGACATGTTCGCCAACTTCACCGGTGACGTCGCCTGGATGGTCCGTGAAGTGGAGCACGGCGTGTGCAACATCGTCTTCCATCCGCAGGTCATCGGCCGTGGCCACCGGCTCTTGGCCCTCGAGCGATGGCTTGACGAGATCACCGATCTCGGCATCACTTTTGCCCGCATGGACCACGTCGCCGAGGCGGTCAACGACGGTAGGGAGCTCGGCATCGAACCCCGCTCGGCCCTCACCGAAGCGTGACCGCTGATGGTGTTCCATCGGTCACTGAAAGACCGTGACGGGTAGGAAGACCTATAGCGCCGCGCCGGGCGCGCGACTTCTCGCGTGCGTCGAGCGGGTAAAACCTCTCAGGTGATTGCTGATTCCGGGCAGGCCGTGCCGTCTTCAGGACCCGTCACTCTTTCGCCGCTACCTATCGGCACCGAGCCCCGACCGGATCCGTCCGAAGCCTCCGGGCCGAACGTCGTGGTGATAGGTGCCGGCCCGGCGGGTCTCACGGCCGCGTTCCAACTGGTTCGCAACGACGTCGCGGACGGCACCTTGGTGCTCGAGGCCGACGACGTGGTCGGCGGCATCAGCCGCACGGTGGAGCGCGACGGCTGGCGCTTCGACATTGGCGGCCACCGCTTCTTCACCAAGGTCCCCGAGGTCGAGAAGCTGTGGCACGAAATCCTGCCTGACGGCGACTTTCTCCTGCGCCCCCGGATGAGCCGCATCTACTTCGGCGGCAAGTTCTACGACTATCCCCTGCGCGCCAGCAACGCCCTGTCGAATCTCGGCGTCATGGAGGCGTTCAAATGCGTCGCCTCCTACGTCTGGGCCCGCGTCCGCAAGCCCAAGGACCAGACGAGCCTGGAGGGCTGGGTCGCCTCCCGCTTCGGTTGGCGCCTCTACCGCATCTTCTTCAAGACGTACACCGAGAAGGTGTGGGGTGTGCCCGCCGCGTCCATCCAGGCCGACTGGGCCGCCCAGCGCATCAAGAACCTTTCGCTCGGCAAGGCGATCGTCAATGCCCTGATGCCCAAGCGCAACAGCAAGGACGTGACCTCGCTGATCGAGGAGTTCCAGTATCCGAAGTACGGCCCGGGGATGATGTGGGAGGTCTGCCGAGACAAGGTCGAGGCCGCCGGAGTACAGATCCGTATGCGCAGCCGGGTGCAACGAATAGAGCACCAAGGTGGCTTGGCCCGCACGGTCCACTTCGATGATGAGCGGGGCCGCACACACCAGCGCCCCTGCGATGCGGTCGTCTCGTCCATGCCCCTTGGCGCCTTGGTCAGGGCCATGGACCCCGCGCCACCGGCCGACGTGCTCGAAGCCGCTGACTCCTTGCGTTATCGAGACTTCCTCACTGTCGCTTTGGTCGTGCCAGATGCACAGTCCTTCCCCGACAACTGGATCTATGTCCACAGCCCGGATGTGAAGGTGGGGCGCATCCAGAACTTCGGATCGTGGTCGCCTTACATGGTCAAGCCGGGCTTCACGTGTCTCGGGCTCGAATACTTCACCAACATCGGTGACGAGATCTGGTCGATGTCCGACGAGGACTTGATCGCACTCGGGACCCGAGAGCTGAGCCTCTTGGGCCTCGTGCAGAAGGGCTCGGTGCAATCCGGCTACGTCGTGCGGATGCCCAAGGCCTATCCGGTCTATGACGCTGCTTACGCCGAGAATGTCGAGATCTTGCGCAGCTGGATCGAAGCCAACGCCGCCAACGTGCAACCCGTCGGTCGCAACGGCATGCACCGATACAACAATCAGGACCACTCGATGCTCACCGCGGTGCTCGCGGTCGAGAACATCCTGTTCGACGCCGGCCATGACCTCTGGACCGTGAACGTGGAGCAGGAGTACCACGAGGAAGTGTCCTCGGACAGCGTCTCCAACTCGGACCCGGTCGTCGACGTCACGACCGGGCTGGAGCCGGCTGCCGGTACCGGGCGGGCCGCGCCGGTCACCGGCTGATCCCAGCCCGCAGCGACACAACACACCCGTACACGACTAGCGCACACCGGCCCGGCAGAGCTCTCATCTGCCGGGCCGTGTCGCGC
>JAXDQG010000184.1:0-2735 GCA_034667945.1 Acidimicrobiia bacterium
GGTCACGATGGCCACCCGGCCGGAAAGGTCCCACGGCTTGGCCAGCTCGATCTCAGTCACGGGCGGGGATGGTAGGTTGCGATTCAAGGTTGCGTCAGCGAACGTACCGGGAGCATCGTCGTGAAGATCCGCATCGGCTACGGCCTGGGTGTCAACAGCCTCACCAACGACCAAGAGCGCTTCGGCCCCTTCGTCGACGACCTCGAGCGTCTCGACTACGACTCCTTGTGGGTCTCCGAACGCATCTCGGGCAGCTCGCCCGACCCGGTCGTGGCCATGGCGTTCGCCGCCGGGCGCACCCGCAAGCTCAAGTTCGGCATGTCGGTCATGGTGCTGTCGGGTCGCAACCCGGTGCTGGTGGCCAAGTCGATGGCGTCGCTCGACCGACTGTCGGGCGGCGGGCGGCTACTGCCGGCCTTCGGTCTCGGCGCCCCCAACCTGGCCGAGTGGCAGGCATTCGGGCTCACCCGCAAGGACCGCGCGCCCTGGTTCGACGAGGCGCTGCCGCTCATGCGCCGGCTCTGGGCCGAGGACAAGGTCACACACCACGGCGAACGGTTCCACTTCGACGACCTCTCGGTGTTCCCCAAGCCGGTCAAGAACGGTCATCTCGACGTCTGGCTCGGTGGCGCGGCTCCGTCCGAGTTGCGCCGGGTCGGCCGGCTGGCCGACGGCTGGCTGCCGTCGTTCACCACCCCGCCCGAGGTGCGAACCGGCATGGACGTGGTCAAGCAGACCGCCGCCGAGCACGGCCGTGAGATCGATCCGGAGCACTACGGCGTGCTGGTTGCCTATCGCCGGGGCCCGCTGTCCGACAGCTACATCGCGGCCTCGAAGGCCCGTCGGCCCGATCTCGACCCGGTGGAGGTGATCCCCGAGGGTCCCGACGCGCTCCGCAACCGGCTCGAGCAGTTCATCGATGTCGGTGCGTCCAAATTCGTGGTCATCCCGGTGAATGAGCCGGCGAGCTGGACCGAGGAGCTCGAGGAGATCGCCGCCACCGTGGTCTCTCCCCTACAGGTCTGAGCCCCAGCGTGGCGTCGGTGGAGCGCCGTTGAGGCGCGTCCTTCCGGCGGGCTCAGCGCGCCGAATGGCGGGCGATCACCGACCTGACATGCTCACCGCTCGTCCCCGCCCGCCGACCGGCCTCCATGAAGGTGAGCAGCTGACCTGCCGGCCAGCCGTCCTGCAGCGTGTCGTTGTAGGTGCGAACGATCACCTGCTCGCTGACCAGCCGGGCGGGCGGCGGCTCGGAGGCGCGCCGCGGGGTCGGCCGGCCCTCCCAGAGCCGGTCGAAAACGCTCGCCGCCACCACCATCGTCGCCAAGAGCACGCCCAGTCTGACCACGATCGTCAGCGGGGCGGCCATCACCTGCCAGCCGTTCATCCCACCTCGCCACCTGACCCGCTTCCCGTCGGCAGTGCCGCCGTCGACGTGAGCGTTGGCTCAACTTCTATCGGGCCTCGAGGGTCTTCGTCGGCTCGAGTCGCCCGAACGGGAGGTATTGCCCATCCCTGGCTACCGAGCGGGCCTGTGCCGGCAGCCCAGAGTGCGGGAGGCGGTTGAAGGACGTGCCAGACTTTTACCGGACCAGACTCTTTACCGGACCAGACTCTTTACCGGATCAGACTCTTACCGGACCAGACTCTTACCGGACCAGACTCTTACTGGATCAGGCTCTTTGCCGGAAAGGGCCAAGCGGATGCGAACCGCCTGCCTCGCAGGGTGCGAGCATCACCAAATCCGGATCGCCGCAGAGCGCGGGGGAAGCACCCCGGGAGGTACCGCATGCAAGCTGACGACCTGACCGAGACCCAACCGGGTTGGCTGTCGCCCGACGAGCTCGGGGCGCTGCGCGGCCAGGTCCCCATGGTGTACGTCGACGCGGTGCCGGTCCGGCTCGACGAACAGGGCCGGGTCGTCGAGGTGGGCGTGCTCCTTCGGGCCATGCCCGACGGCACGGTCAGCCGGGCGGTGGTGAGCGGCAGGGTGCTGTACGGCGAAACCATTCGTCAGGCACTGCTGCGCCACCTCACCAAGGACCTCGGCGCCGAGGCCCAGCCCCGCCTGCCGGCCTCGCCGGCTCCCTTCACGATCGTCGAGTACTTCCCGGATCCGTCGATCTCCGGTTTCTACGATCCGCGCCAGCACGCCGTCGGTCTGGCGTACGTGGTGCCGCTCGACGGCATCTGCCGGCCATCTCAGGATTCGCTCGACTTCACCTGGTTGAGCCCCGAGGAGGCCGACACCAAGGAGGTCCGAGCCGAGATGACCGGCGGGCAGGACCGCCTGCTTCGCCTGGCGCTGGCCTACACCGGTTCGCTGGCCTGACACCGCTCCTGGCGCGGGGTCGCCGGGGAATCCTTCCCTTGTGGCGGCTGAGCTTTCAGGCTGCTGGAGGGTGCGGCGTTGCCGGTGGGCTGGTGGGCGGAACCGCCCCCTGCGGTGGCGCGGCCAGGACCGAACCCACCAGCTGGGCGAGGCTTCCGAGCGCACCGAACAGCCGGTCGACCCGGGTGTCGTCGGCGTGGACCTGTCCGAGCAGCTCGACGCCGACGAACAGTGCGCTGACCGCGTAGGAGAGATCGTTGATGGGGAGCGCGCCGTCGAGGGTGCTGGACGCCAGCGTCCGTTGCAATGCCCGACTCACGGTGTCGATCCACGGATCGAACGATTCGGCCAGGTCCTTGGCGAAGCTCTGGTCGCTGGCAGCACCGGCCATGACTTGCGAGAG
>JAXDQG010000185.1:0-3188 GCA_034667945.1 Acidimicrobiia bacterium
CCCCAGCGCGGCGCCCGAGGCCGCTCGGATCGCCTCGCCATGGTCGTTGCGGAAGATGCCACACTCGAAGGATGAAGGCCTTGGCGTCGTCACCCGAACTACGATTTCTGCTTGGCGGGGCTCAGCGTGTCGTCAGCGAATCGGGTCACTACGATTCTGATCATGTGGAGAGAGACGGCCCTGCAGGCCTTTCCTGGTGTCGGCTTCCGGGAGCCGGTTCATGACGCCGAACTCGCCGAGGCCGAGCGGCGGTTGGGCCGTGAGTTTCCCGCAGAGCTGCGGCACATGCTCCTGGAGAGCAACGGGGTGATCGGACCAACCATGGTCGACACCGTCTGGGCACTCGACCAGATCGTCGAGCGGAATCGTCTCTTCTGGTCCGACCCGTCCTTGGCCCAGCTGTATATGCCGTTTGACGCCCTGTTGTTCTTCGGAGACAACGGGGGTGGTGATCATTTCGCTTTCGTGCAGAGACCGCAGCGTCCCGACATCTTCGTGTGGGAGCACGAGAGCGACAGCAGGCGGTGGGTGGCCGGCGACCTGCGGGACTACCTCATGCGCTCGCTTCGCGAAGGTGGCGACGACTGGTATCAGCTGTAGTCGCCGGGATCAACTCGTGCTCTTTGCGGTGTCGCGCAGGTGCTGTATCTGGTCCAGTGCGAGGCGGCGGACGCCCCGGATGAGGCCGGTTACGTCGACGGCGACCTGCGACGGGGACGCCGTGCGGTCTTGCAGCTTGACGCCAGTCAGTGCGGCCAGGTCGTCGGCGCGGACGCCGAGCACGATGGTGTAGTCGGCCAGGAGATCGTGTCAGCTCTATGTAGCCGTGGTGGCCGGCGTGGCGCCGGATGCCGCGCTGCGGGCGTTCGCAGAAGGCATGGATCCGTGCCCGCACTGCCGACCCGACTTGCACATCGACCGATGATGAGGAGCTGTTTCGGGGCTTGCGGGCTGCCTTCTTCGCTGGAGCCCTTTTGCCTGTATCCGTTGCTTTCTCCTTCGCCCCGATCCCGTCCGAGGTGGCCCTCTGGTCGACATCCGCGGCCATCTCGTTGACCGCATTGCTCAGGCAGGGCAGGAGAGCTGGCAGGGCGAGATAGAAGGACTCTGCGTCAGCCTGACCGGCGCCGAGTCCAAGGTCGGCCAGATTGATGCGGCGGCCGGAGATGGGCCGGTACTCCTCGGTGTGCCTGCACGGCGATAGCCTCTCGACACCCCTGCGGGGAAGTCGCAGTTCCCTTTCTGGTTCATCCCCCTCGCATCCCAAGGCGGTCGCGTCGACTATCGGAACTGATATGGATAAAACACGCATGAAATGACCGTTTTGCGTGACTCTTTCTGGCAAAGTCGCTGCGTGTTCAGGGGTGCGTCAGGTGAGGCGCCGCAAGCGCCGATTGACCAGGGAAATGCCATGAGCGACGCAGGAGGCTTCTCCGGCCGGAACGCAGACCGGAGTATGAACCCCAGTGAGCCTGATGGGCCCGGTCGGCACGCTGCTCACCGTCGTCGTCATCGTCTTCTTCTTCGGCAACCCCTCCACCGCAGTAGGCAACGCAGCCGCCTGCCTGTCGGCCTTCTGGCACTACCTTGTCTTCGCCCTGCCCTCGCGGAACGGGACAACCCTGGTCCGCGACACCTGGCGCGGCACCACACGGCGCCCGCCCATCAGCCCCGGGGAAGAGGGCCGTATCGCCGCCATCCCGCCCGCATGAACCGGCCACGTTGCGCATCCCGCCAGCGAGACCAGACGGGGGAGACACCATGCCCCACCCCCGCAGGCCGCAGCGACGGCTCGGCAGGACGGCGTCTCGCCCCGCCTGCGGTAGCGCCTGACGTTATCGGCTGGGCCTGTGGCACAGCCTGAGCAGCGCGCCGATGGCGCGGGACCGTTCACCACCCGGCTCACCTGGCACCCTCCCGGCGGCGGCACCGCCGTGTGGGAGTCGCGGCTGGCCCGCCGACGCGGAGTACTCGCCCTGCGTCCCCACGGTGCAGTGGCCGCTCGGCACATCCGTGCGGACGCCGTTGCCATCGCCCGTCTGAACAGACTCAACGTCATCGCGGCGATCGCTTTCGTCATCGGCGGGGCGCTCTTCGCCGCCGGTGCGGCCGTCGCCCAGTTCGGCTCTGGCGATGCCACCGAGTGCGCCTCGATCTACTTCGCGGGCGGCCTGTTCTTCAGCACCGGCGGGTACGTGTCGCTGCTCCAGGTGATCAATGCGCCCCGCCACGAAGACGGCGGCGAAGGCCGGCTGGTCACTGGTGGCTGGCGGTGGTGGAGTTACGAGCCGATGCGGGTGGACTGGCTGAGTACGTTCGTCCTGTTCGCGGGCACACTCGTCTTCGCCGTCGACTTGCTGGATTCCTTCCTGCAGGGTCTGAACGCCCATCAGGTCAACCGGCTGATCTGGGTGCCCGATGTGATCGGCTGCGCCCTGTTCCTGGTCTCCGGCCACTTGGGCTTCGTCGAGGTCTGTCACGGTCGGCCCTGTTTCCGCCCGCGCAGCCTCGGCTGGTGGATCGTCGCCGTGAATCAGTTCGGCTCCGCCCTCTTCATGATTTCCGCGCTCGCTGCCTACACTCGCCCCGCCACCGACAGCCTCGTCAACGCCGACATCGCCAACTGGGGCACCCTCACCGGCGCCCTGTGTTTCTCCCTCGCCGGGCTGCTCCAACTCGGCGAACACCCGAGGACGATTGAGCCCGGTGCGATGCACCACATCAACCCAAGCTGATAAGCCGCAGCCGGACCGCCCCGCGGTCAGGGCTGGTCGTACCAGGCAAACGCTGCGATCCGCCAGCCCTCGGAAGTGCGGACGAACTGGATGGTCTTGGTCCCGTCTCCCTCGAACGGCTCACCATCCAAGATCCCGGACTTGCGGTACTCGCCGAACCGCGACGCGATATCGCCCGCGATCTCTGTCCGTTCAGAGGTCTCCCACTCGGAGAACTCGACCAGCCGACCGTCGGTCAGCAGCCGCTGGCGGGGCTCGATGAACTCGTCCACGGTGTAGACCGTGAACTCCGGGCCGGTTTTGACGATCACGCCACCCGGAAGAATCAGCCGGCGGATCCGGGCCACGTCGGCAGCCTTGCCGCCCCGGTTGTCAAAGGCATCGAAGAACTCGGCGGTCACGACGTCTATCTCGATCTTGGACATGGCGCGACAGTAACAGCGAAGGGGCGCC
>JAXDQG010000186.1:0-2965 GCA_034667945.1 Acidimicrobiia bacterium
CTGGCGGCCCGAGATGTTGACGGCGACGACCAGCGGCGGATGGCGCGGAAGGTCACGCTGCCACTGCGCGACCTGCGGGCACGCTTGGTCGAGCACCCACTTTCCGGCCAGCGTACCGTCGCTACGAACCTTTGAGCGGGGCGAGGCATCCGCCCGGAGGGCAGCGATTGTGGTGCCGAACCGCGTCCGTCAACAGGACACGGGTCTACCTACGAAGGTAGGCGGGGCTCGAATCGGTAGCCGGCTCTTCCAACGGTCACGATCAACATCGGGTGAACCGGGTCGCGTTCCAACTTTCCGCGCAATCGGTGGACGTGTTCCGTGACCGTGGCTGTGGACTGCCAGTCAGGCGACGACCGCCAGACGTCTCGCAGGAGCTCGTCCCGTGAGAAAACCTTGCGGGGCGACGAGGCCAGGTGGGCGAGAAGTTCGAACTCCCGGTCGGTCACGGAGACGGTGCTTCCATCGACGCTGACCTCTCGGGTGCCACGATCGATGACCAACCCGCCGCCGCCGAGTGCGGGCCTCGGTGTCACACGTGCCCTGATCGCCGCGCGCTGCACGCGGATCGCGAGTTCTTTGGGAAAGAACGGCTTGACCATGTACTCCTCGGCGCCGAGCTCGAGCCCGAGGACACGATCGCTCTCCTCGCCGCGCCCGGTGAGGACGACGACCGGCACACCATCGGTGATGAGTTCGCGCAGCAGGTCGAGGCCGCTCTCGTCGGGAAGTCCCAGGTCGAGGACGACGACTTGGGGCGTGCTCTCCGAGAGACGGGCCCGTGCCTCTGTCGCGGTGGACGCCTCGGTGATCCGGCAGCCGTCGCTGACGAGCGTTCGAACGATCAGCCCACGAACGGGGTCCGCGTCCTCGACCACGAGCACACGCGGCGCCGGGCGTGTGGACGGACCGGTCAACGAATCCATCGCGGGGACCTCTGGCTGAGGTCCGGCCGCTCGTCGTCGAATGTCATGTGAAGGCCATGTTCCCTCTCAGTGTGCCGCGAGAACGCAGAGGCTGGACACTTCGCCGGTGTTCGTTGTTGACGACAGCTGCGGCGGAACAATCTCGTGTCGTCAGAGACGGAAGGACGCGGGGGCGGCCCGATGTTGGGGGGCGTGAGCGCGGGCCCGGACCCTCCGGAAGTGCCACACGCCGACAAGGCCGAGTGCCAGGGTGACCCCGGCTGCCGCGGGCACCAGCCATTTCAGCCCGGACGTTGATTCCGGGACCGGGGTGGCCGCGGCCGTGCCCGATTCGGGGAAGGTGATGCTTGCTTCTCCGCGACGCTCCGTCAGGCCACTCTTGAACGTGACCTCCGCGTGCCACGGGCCCGCAGGTAGGCGGTCATCCAACGCGATGGCGACGGTCCGGGTGTCCCCGATTGCCAGGGTGCGGCCGAGCTCGGCGGGAAAGGGGCCGGCGTTCAGTCCGCCCGGTCCGTCGGAGAGCACCAGCCTTCCGGTGAGGTCAAGGGCTCGACCGCCGGTGTTGCGCACGGTTGCGGTGACCATGGGCTTGCCCTCCGCTGATCGGGCGGCGGTGAGAGATTCGACCGTGAAATCGGGAGCGGGCGCTCCGCCGGCACCCACCGAGACGTAGAGACGAATACCGACACGGCTCACTTGTGCGACGCCACCGCCAGCAGCCGCGTCGGATCTGGCCTCGGCCCAGACCACGCCGTACTGCTCGCCAGGAGCCGCATCACGCGGGACCGTGATGGTGATCGTGGCGGTCAGCTTCTCGCCCGCGGCGAGCTCGATCTCGCCGGGTCCGACCGAGGTCCACTGCGACAGCTCGTTGGACGTTCTGTCAGCGTCGCCGACGAAGGTGCCGTCCTGGATGGTGGCTGATCCCGAGTACAGCGACACGTGATGGCTGGTCGTTGTGGAGTTCGAGACCTCCACCCGACGTTCGATGACCGCCCCCGGGGGGAGGTGGTCGACGATGTAGATCCGGGCCCGGGGATCGTCCTTGGCGGCGACGGGAGCCTCGACCAATCGAAGGCCGATACCGCCGGGCTGTTCCTGGGCACCAGCCGTTCGAGGCGTTGCGGCGGATGCGACGCCGACGAGGATCACAGCGCTGAGGGCGAGACGAACGACGAGACTTGCGGCATGGTCGAGCATTCCGGGCCTAGACAACGGAGTGGGTGATGGTCGCGGAGTAGACGTTCGCTGCCGTGCCGCCGGGAACCAGCACGCTGATGGTCGGGTTCCAGGTCGCCGAGTTGTCGCCGGTGATGCCTGTTGCCGTGACCGCTGGGGCGACGCCGGTCAGATCAGGAGGATTGTTCGCGGTGTAGGTGGCGGTGCCGACCTTCACAACGGTGCCAGCGTTGTAGCTGACGGCGCTCGCGGCGATGGCAGGTCCCGAAGGGGGCGTGAACGCGGTCGAGATGACACTGGCTACCCAACCCGAGCCGGCGGCGGCGCTGCGGGCGTCGTTGACCTGCACCTGGCCGAGCGGGCCGCTGATGGCCCCTCCTTGCACCGAGTTCGGTCGGCTCCCGAGGCTCCCGGCATCGGCAGGGACGGTGATGGTGAGCGCTCCCCCGGTGACCGTGACGGTTGCCGAAGTCGGCTCGGCCGCCGACGCGGGCGCGGCCACCGAACTGATCGCGAGTACAAGCACGCCGAAGGCGAGGAGTTCGAGCGGGGGCCTTCTCATGGGAGACACGTCCTGACGATTGGTTCGAGCCGCCGATGTGGTGACCTCTCCAATGTCATCGACGGGGCGCTGCTTCACCTGTGCTCAACGCTCGCTCAACGCGACTACAGCCCGACCAGTGCCTCACCGAAGTGGTGATCAAACACGGGAGTCGACCGACCCCCGCACGATCAGAGGATCACCATGCAGCTCCGCAAGCCCCTCCTCGTCCTCGCCACCGCCACCGTCGTACTTGTGGGTTCTGCCCTGCCAGCAGCGGCCGCCCCCACCGATACCACGTTCAGCATTACCGGCG
>JAXDQG010000187.1:0-2798 GCA_034667945.1 Acidimicrobiia bacterium
GACCGCGAAGACAAAGGCCGTCACCGTGTGCCGTTGCTGGAAGGCATCGATGCGCCGCAGCGCCCGCTCCGCGGGGTTGGTTCCGGGAGGAGCGACGACGGGGGGCGCCGGCGAGGCCACGGTCATGCCGCCCCTTTACCCGGCTCATGTGGGAAATGACCCCTATCAGCCCGCTTCGGCCCACTCGGCGACAACCTGCGCTGCGGACCGCGACCAAGGAGTCGATGAGCCCACAACGCAGGGCGTCGAGCCCGGACGGGGGAAATGTGACGGCTCCAGATGGACGGCTAGGGTACGGCCCAGTTGGGGAACGAAGGGGGACCGTCATGGTCGACGCTGCCGTAGATGCGGCCACCATTGCCGTCGGAAGAACGCCGGTGTCCGTGATCCGGCGAGGTAGCGGGTCGCCGCTCCTGATGATCCACGACGAGCTGGGCTATCCGGGCTGGATGTCGTGGAACGAGCAGCTCTCGCAGCGCAACGAGTTCATCATCCCGCTGCAGCCCGCCTACGGCGACACGCCGAAGGCCGAATGGGTGCGCAGCTACCGCGACCTGGCCGCGCTGTACGCACACCTGGTTCGCCAGGAGGGCTTGGCGCCGCTCGACGTGATCGGCTTCTCCGCCGGTGGCTTCGTGGCCGCCGAGATGGCAGCAGCTGCCCCCGAGCTGTTCCGGCATCTCGTGCTGGTGGCCCCGGTGGGGGTCCGGCCGATCGAGGGCGAGATCTTCGACTTCCTGGCCGTGACCGTCCGCACCCACGTGGCTGCCACGGTCAGCCGCACCGACGCTCCCGAGTTCGCCCAGATCTACGGCGGCGACATGACTCCTGAGCAGTTCGAGCGCTTCGAGGATGCCCGGGCCGAGACGGCCCGCATCGGCTGGGAGCCGTTCATGTTCAGCGACAGCCTTCCCAACCGGCTCGAGGGGCTGGGCAACCTGCCGACGCTGATCGTGTGGGGTGACGATGACCTCATCGTCCCGAAGGGTTGCATCACGCGCTACGAGCAGGCCATTCCCAACTCTCGTACCGTGGTGTTCAACGGGGCCGGCCACAGGCCCGAGATCGAGGACCCCGAGGGGTTCCTTTCCGCCGTCACGGGGTTCCTGGCTCAATAGGGGGTTTCCAGCATGCACGTCGCCTACTTCACCGAGCGGCCGTACCGCTGGCTCGACGAGGACGCGCTCCTCGCCAACCATGCGTACTTCGCGCTCCCGAACTCGCACTTCGACCACGTACGAGGGGCGGACGACTACAACTACTTCCTCGACGAGTACTGCAAGGCCGAGGAGCTGGGCTTCGACGGCGTTGCGCTGAACGAGCACCACGGCAACCCGTTCTGCATGGGCGGCGTGATGAACGTCGAGGCGTCCATCCTCGCCCGCATCACGAACCGGGTGAAGATCATCCTCATCGGCAATCCGCTGCCGGTCATCAAGCACCCGCTGCGCATGGCCGAGGAGCTGGCTGAGATCGACCTGATCTCCCGCGGGCGACTGGTGACCGGATGGGTGCGGGGGGCCGGGAGCGAGCAGTTCTTCAACAACGCCAACCCGGCGTACAACCGCGAGATGTTCGAAGAGGCCTTCGACTTCATCATCCAGGCCTGGACCAGGCCGGGGCCCTGGCGCTACGAGGGCAAGCACTTCCACTACCGGCACGTGAACCCGTGGGCCCTGCCCTACCAGAAGCCGCATCCGCCGACCATCGTCCCGGGCGTGCTCAGCCCCGAGACCGTCATCTGGTGCGCCGAGCGCAACATCCCCTACATCGGCCTCGGTACCGCACTCGGGCCGACCACCGAGCTTTGGGACATGTACGCCGACAGGGCGGCCGACCTCGGCTACCAGTCCGGTTCGGAGAACTTCGGCTACCTGATCCCGACGTTCGTGGCCGACACGGAGGAGAAGGCTCAGGAGCTGGGCAAGGGCTTCATCTTCGGTGGTGGGCAGAACGCCTTCTCCCGTCCCGAGTACACCCTGCCCCCGGGCTACAACTCGAAGGCGGCCATCCGCCGGCTGGCCAAGACGCCCGGTGGCACCTGGCTGGGCGTCAACCGCGAAAAGCTCATGCATCAGTCTGCCGGTGCGCCCCCCGGGGACGTGAACTACGACGAGGTGCGCCAGAAGCTCGCGGCCGGCTACGGCAAGGCTCAGAAGAACTACCAGCTGTTGATCGGCACGCCCGACTCGATCATCGAGAAGGTGAAGACCATGCTGCAGGTGCTGCGGCCGGGGACGTTCATCTTCTTCGGTCCGCAGGGCCCGGTGTCCAACGAAGACCGCATCCGCAACCTCGAACTGCTGGGCGAGTACGTGGTGCCCGAGATCCGCGCCTATGCGGATTCGATCGGCCTTCGTGACTCCTTCGAGCAGCGGCCTGGCGAGTCCAAGCTGCGCACGGGTGAAGCACGCAGCGCGGTCATCGACCGCACGCCGCTGGAGAAGCTCGGCTTGCGCTGACGTTCCACTGGGCGGTGTTGGACTGCCGCCCATGCATCCGATCCGACGGGAGGGCAGCCGGTTCGCCGGCTGCTCGTCCGCGTCTGAGCACACGGGCGGATAGGGCCTCCCCACGCTTCCGTGCCCCATCAAAACTGGGTTCCCGTGGCTCGGCCCTCTCCGTCTGTGCACAGGGGCGGATAGGGCCTCCCCACGCTTCTGTGCCCCATCAAAACTGGGTCCCGTGGCTCGGCCCTCTCCGCTTTGAGGCGCCGATGCGGGCTCTGGCCTGTGCGTCAGTCGACCTGGTCGCTGCCGACGGCGTAGTGCTCGAGCAGGCCGGTGATCTCCAGGACG
>JAXDQG010000188.1:0-6050 GCA_034667945.1 Acidimicrobiia bacterium
CGGCGGCGGCCCTGGGATTCCCGGCGCCGTCCCGGTTCGTCGGACCAGTTGGCTACGATCGCGATCCCAACCAGTGCCGTCGTCGGCGAGCCCACAACGGAGACGACGGCGGATGGGGGCACGCGACGGTGGTTACGGCGGCCTCACGGACCTTGCCCTGTCGAGGCCATGCGCATCTCCCAGGCCGGACCGTCTCGGCTGGCTGGCCGACTCCGCTGAGCCGCCTGTCCAATCAGGCGCGTTCGGCGAGGGAGAGTCCTAGCGTCCCCGTCATGCGGAAAGCAGCTACGTCGGCGTACAGAGCCCGGCCAGCGCCGATCGCGAAACGCCGATGCTGCGGGTAGGCATCGTCGGCGCGGGTATCGGAGGCCTCACAGCCGCACTGTGCCTCCTGAGGGTCGGCGTCGAGGTCGTCGTCTTCGAGCAGGCCACCACCCTCGGCGAGGTGGGCGCCGGGATTCAGATAAGCCCGAACGCCAGCCGGGTGCTGCACAAACTGGACATGGCGGAGGCGCTCGCCCGGATGGCCGTTCGTCCTCGTACCGGAGACCTCCGCCGCTGGCAGGACTGGTCGCTACTCACCAGTCAGCCGTTGGGCGAAGAGGTAGAAGCCCGCTATGGCCATCCCTACTACCACGTGCACCGAGCCGACCTGCACGGCCTGCTGGTCTCATCGCTACCCGAGCACACGGTTCGGCTGAAGCACCGCTGCACCGGGCTGGACGCCACCTCGCACGGAATGCAGGTGCATTTCGAAGATGGCGAGATCGACCGCTTCGACGTGGTGATCGGGGCCGATGGCATCCGCTCGTTCGTGCGCGAGGCACTCCTCGGACCGGAAGCCCCAAGGTTCTCGGGTCTCAGCGCCTGGCGGGGTCTGGTGCCCGCCGAGCGCGTCGCCGACCTGCACCTCCCGGTCGCCAGCACGGCGGTCCTCGGTCCGGGCCGCCACGTGGTCCACTACTACGTCTCCGCCGGCCGGCTGGTGAACTGGGTGGCGGTCGCGCCGACCGAGTCCTGGACCATCGAATCGTGGACCAGCCGAGGCGAGCTCGACGAGGCGCTGGCGGACTTCGATGGGTGGTCTCCGGTCGTCCGTCAGCTGATGGCGCACGTCGGCCAGTCTGCGCTGTTCCGCTGGGCGCTCTATGACCGAGATCCACTTCCCCGCTGGGGTGATGGCCACGTCACGCTGCTCGGCGACGCCGCCCACCCGATGCTGCCGTTCATGGCGCAGGGCGCGGCCCAGGCCATTGAAGACGCCGCGGTCCTGGCCCGATGCCTCAGCAGCATCGACGATCCGCCGGCTGCCCTTCGCCGCTACGAAGACTTCCGCCGTGACCGAACCGCCGAGGTCCAGCAGGCCGCTCGCCAGAACGCCGTCCTGTTCCATCTCCCCGACGGTGCGGAGCAGCAGTCGAGGGACGCTCGCCTGGGTGCGCAGTCCGGGTCACAGGCCTCTCACCGCAACGCGTGGGTGTTCGAATACGACGTCGACAAGGCAACTGCCGACCTCTGACGGCTCGACGTCGGGCGCCAAGACCCGAGGAACGGACGCGGAACCGGCCGCAGCGCCATTGCTGCGGCCGGTTCCTGGCAGGTAACTACGGAGAATCGAGGCGTCCGAACGCCGAGTGAGTGATGCTCAGGCGGCTCGGCCTTCCGGATTGTCGAGGCGGAGCTCGACACCCTCCTCATTGATGCGGAACGTGATCCGGCCTGCGTCCTGCAGCTTTCGCAGGTAGCTCGTCACAGCTTGCGCCACGACATCGACGTCGTCCGCCCGGGTCAGACCCGTTCCAGTGCGCTCGACCGATGGCTCGAAGTCGAGATGGTTCAGGGTGGCCACATCCGCCTCGCTGATGGACGCGGGCTGGAGCGGGCGCATGTCGAGAGAAGCGGCCGGCCGCCGAATGCTCATCCGCGGGGACACCGATGCGCCCGATCCCGAGCCACCCGAGCCGACCACCGGCTCCGAACCCCGGGGCAGCGCCCGCTGGCTCCGCAGCGCCGGCTCCTGGTCCATCAGCGCCAGGGCAGCAGCCCGAGGCGCCGTCACCGCAACATCACCGGTCTCGGAGGCGCCGTGGTAGAGCACGGTCACCCAGTCGGGAGCCCAAGCCTGCTGCTGATCGGACGACCGGGCCGGCTTGTACAGCTTCTCGACCACGTTCATCCACACGTCCACCAGCGAATGGCGCAGACCGACGAAGGCGACAATGGCGTAGGAGGCCAACACGGCATTCACTCCCGCGAAGGCAGCATGTGCCTGATGGCCGTGCGTCAGGTCACGCCACACGGTCCACAGCGAGAAGCCCACGATCAGGTAGGGGACGGTCACGAACGCCAGGGGGGCAACCGTGCGGTTGCGGACCTTGGGCGTACGGGCGAAGGCGATCTTCTGGCCGCCGATGGCCTGGCCGATCGACTTCGACACACCGGAGACGTTCACCGGCAAGAGCAACAGGTTGAAGCCGTAGACCCGAAGCACGTCCCGGCGGTGGTATCCGCAGCGGCGCAGGTCGGTGGCCATGGCCACGAAATAGGGCAGTGCGGTGACCATGGCGAAGGGGCTCAGCAGCCGGCTGTTGAACGGGTAGGCCAGCAGCACGATGATCCCGAAGCTGGCCCAGCAGATGGAAGCCAGGTAGTTGGCCCGCAGCGCCATCTCGATTATCGGGAAGCGACGGCCCTGCTTGCGACGCATCTTCAAGAGGTGGAACAGCTTCGGCAGGATCACCAGGCCGCCGTTGGCCCAGCGCTGACGCTGCGTGCAGAGCGACCCGAAGTCCGGCGGGGTCGCGCTGTAGCTCAGCCGCTCGGGATAGTTGTAGAGCTCCCAACCGTGCGAGCAGATGTCCAGGCTGGACTCGGTGTCCTCGATGACCGTGCGGTCCTGGATGTAGCGGCGGATGCGGAACCCGCCACGGTCCTCTTCCTCGACGATGTCGTCGAGGGCACGCTTGCGCAGCACGGCGTTTGCGCCCACCCAGAACGTGGCCGCATGGCGGGTCAGGCCCTGGTGAACGAGGAACTGCAGGTCGGTGGTGGCACCGGCGATGCGCTCGATGCGGGTGTGCGCCCCGGGGTAAGAGCTGTACGGGGTCTGCGAGACCGCCACCCGGGCATTCTCGGGCTGCTCCATCAGGTAGACGAGCCGCAGGCAGTACTCGGGCAACAGCGTGCTGTCGGCATCGAGCGTGAGCACGTACTGGGTGTCCGGGATGTCGAGATCACACGTCTCGCCGGTGGCGGGCAGCAGCACCCGGCCGGTCGGGGTGTGCTGAATGTTGTACCGACCGCCCATGAGCCCCAGATAGCTGTTGAGGTTCATGGCCTTGTTCATCTCGTGCGACAGCGAGGCGAAGCTCTTGCGCTCGAAGCTGGTGAGTTCGGCCTGGAACGTGCTCACCAGGCGTCGATGCAGCTCGCTGAGGCGGCGGGGGCTGACCCGGGCGCCATCACGGCAGGCGCTGGAGAGGGCCTCGGCCACCTGCTCGAACTCGGTGGCCAAACGGCCGAGCACCGCATCCACCAGGAAGTCGTCACTGTGGTCGATGCGCTCCTGCGAGCTCCCGAGATCCTTCAGCCAGCTGGCCGCTTCGAGGTAGAGCTTCGCCAGGTGCAACATATCCGGCACCGTCACGTCGGCTCCGGTCGCTGCCTTGGCGTCATACGCACGCGACTCGGCCTCGAACCGGGCTCGGGGAACGGCCAGCTCGGCCTCGATCTTGCCGGGCAGCTCATTGGCGTCCATCAGCATGCGGACGTGATCGGGGTCGCTGGGGTTCGGCGGGTCGTCCACCAGCAACACGATGCGCATCGGCGCATACTCCTGAAGGGCCGCCGAGAGCAGCGTCTGACGGATGACTCGCACATCTTCCCGGTACGACGGAACGAGCACGGTCAGCGACGGCATGGACTCGGCGAAATGCGCATCGATGATGGCTCGGGGAACCCGCTCATGATCCCTCGAGCGGTATAGGTGACCGAGCCGCGTCAGGAGGTGGGCGCCGGCTGACAGGGTCAGCAACGTGACGATCGTGATGTAGACGGCGGTGTCGAGCGCGATTCGTAGCCCGAATTGAGACTGTGTGAGACGGCTCGCCTGGTCTACGCCGAACGCCACCCACGCGGCGAACGTGAAGAAGATGGCGAAGCGAGCTGAGCTCAATGCCCGCCGGGATGGTGCCGGGCTCATGGCCGGCATGATTGTCCGCTGGTCCGATCCCCACTGACGCCGGGTACGCCCGGAACTTCTCTTCAGTTTCGGGCGCCTGTTCGCGCCACCGTGTGCCTTTGCCACGCTGATCTCCGCCTGCCCCTTCAACTCCGGTCCGGCGCTCGCCGAACATCTAGGGACGGTACGAAGCTTCACCACTCTCCGCAGCAGGACTTGCGACTCCTTGCCGCACAGAGTGAGATTCACCAGTGTGCTCGATGTGCGAAGAGCGAGGCGTCAGACGAAAACCGACATCACCGCTGGATACGCCGACGTGCTGCAAAGCACTGCGGGTGCGACCGGCCAGTCCGAAGCACCACCAACGGCACCTCCGGCCAAGAAGCGCCGGCGCCGTCTTTCTCCCGTGCGGGTCTTCGTGGCCGTCGGCGTGCTCGGCGCGCTGGGTGCTGCAGGCTTCACGATGGTCGGCCAGGCGGTCGACGCCCTGGCCTCCGGCTCGGGCGATACCTGGTACGCGTCGTACGTCGACGCCACGCTGACGCCCGAGTATCACTTCGAGGATCCGGGCGACAATCCCGCCAGCCAAGTCGTGCTCGGATTTGTGGTGGCTGACGCCACCGGCGCGTGCAGCCCGAGTTGGGGTACGCACTTCACCCTCGATGAGGCGGCGACGAAGCTCGACCTCGACCGACGTGTCGCCCGCGTGCGACAGCGGTCGGCCGACGTCATCGTTTCTTTCGGTGGCGCCATCAACAACGAACTGGCTCTTCGCTGCACCGACACGAACGATTTGGTCCAGGCCTATAGCAAGGTCATCGACCGCTATGACCTCACCACCGTCGACTTCGACATCGAAGCCACTGCGTTGCAGGACGAGGCGGCCAACACCCGCCGGGCTGCGGCTGTAGCGCAGCTCCAGGACGAGGCCCGCAAGGCAGGTCGTGAGCTCGCTGTCTGGGTGACCCTGCCGGTCACGCCGGACGGGATGCCCGCGTCGGCTGTGGCTGTCGTGGACTCGATGCTGGCCGCCAAGGTCGACCTGGCCGGCGTCAACATCATGACCATGGATTACGGCGCCTCACGCGGTTCGTACAACATGATCGACGCCACCACCCGGGCCTTGCAGGCGACCTGGCGCCAGGTTGACGCCTCATACCGCCGGGCAGGCCTTCCGCTGGCAGCGTCGGACGTGTGGAAGAAGATCGGCGCCACGCCGATGATCGGTCAGAACGACGCTCCCGAGGAGCGCTTCACCCTCGAGGATGCCCAGCGCCTGGCGCGCTTCGCCACAGAGCGTGGTTTGGGCAGGGTCTCGATGTGGTCAGCCAACCGTGACGGCCCCTGTGGTGCGCAGTGGGACAGCCGCCTGGTGTCGAACACGTGCAGCGGCGTGCCGCAGGAGGCCGGCGAGTTCGCCCAAACCTTCGCCGGTTTCAAGGGCAAGGCCATGGCGTCCGCCACTGCCCGAACTGTCGCTGACACGACGCCGCCGGTAGCCGACAACCCTGCCACCAGCCCGTACCCGGTGTGGCGGACCCAGCGAGTGTACGAAGCCGGCTCCAAGGTCGTCTGGCACGGCAACGTGTACGAGGCGAAGTGGTGGACGCAAGGCAACCTTCCGGACGAGCCGGTGGTGAACGTCTGGGACACTGCCTGGCGCTACATCGGGCCCGTGCTTCCTACGGACAAGCCCCGTCCCAGCTCGGAGGTGATGCCCGCCGACCTTCTGGCCTGGTCCGCCGACACCGTCTATCAGCAGGGTGACAAGGTTCTCTATAACGGCGCCGGCTACGAGGCCAAGTGGTGGACCCGCGGTGACAAGCCCAATGACGACCCCGATCGCCCCTGGGACACGCCCTGGCAGGCC